>LOBW01000155.1 GCA_001516585.1 Thermocladium sp. ECH_B | reverse complement strand
AGTCCTAATAGCCTCATTGGCGCTCCTGGCCATTAACCTAGCCACCTGGGGTAGGGGGCTTGACCTTGAGTTAATCCTGCTTGGCCTAGCCATCATCGGGTTGATGCAGCCCTTAATTGGCCTAGCCCTCTCCATACCGATGACCCTCATCCTTGACTCAGCCCTGAAGGTTACCGGCAACACAAGGCCCTGGTGGGTTTACGCAACAGCCCTATCGGCATCAGCATTGGTCTCAGCGGCCTTAATCAACCCCATGCAGGCATTAAACTACGCAGCACCCCTAGCCTACGTAACCCTAACACCACTTGCAACCTGGCTCGCACTGAAGGCGTCTAGGATCAGCCTAACGCCAAGCAGGAGGCTTGAAACCATAGCCGGGGCGCCATTGGACTACGGCTTAACGTTAACCACCAGGCCGAGGATTAAGGCGATGCTTGAATTTGTAAGCAACGAAGGCTTAACCATAAACCCGCCTAAACTGGCCATAAACGGGCAGTGCACTGTTAAGGTTAGGGCCCTTTACCAACTGGGCGGCGTGAGGAGGCCTAGGCTCAGGGTTAGGTTAATGGACTCCAGGGGCCTTGTAGCCGTGGAGAGGGTTGTTAGGCACCCACCGATAACCGTGATTCCTAGGCTTAGGGCAGCGGCCGAGTACGCAACGGCAATGGTTACGAGGCTCCCCCCATGGGATGTTGGGGATGTGGAGGTTAAGGAGTACGCCCCAGGGGACCCGGTTAGGAAGGTTCACTGGAAGAAGACGCTTAAGCTTAGGAGGCTCGTGATTAAGGTGCTTAGGCAGGAGGCAGACGAGTTAAACATAGCCCTAGTACCCTACGCATCAAACAAGGAAATCCTGGACAGGGTTGGGGAGGCATTGATACTAACCATAGCTACGGCCCTACTGAGCAGTAGGGCGGTCAAGGTGTACGTGGTTGACCGGTCAACGGAACCGTTAACCATAACCCCACGAAACCTAAACGACGCCATAACAAGGCTAACGGGCACATTAAGGAACCTAAACATAAAGCCGGTGGGCGGGTTA
>LOBW01000154.1 GCA_001516585.1 Thermocladium sp. ECH_B | reverse complement strand
GCCCTCAAGGTTCTTGGGCTTGATTGGGCCATGAATCTCCCCATGAAGGTTAGCACCACGACGAGCAACTTCATGATTGGAGTCACTGCAGCCACCGGAAGCAGCATATACTGGTACTTCGGCTACATACAACCATTCATAGCAGCAGCAACAGCAATAGGAGTACTAATAGGGGCCTTCATTGGAACCAAGGTCCTCGTCAAATTAACCAATAGATTCGTCAGATGGATATTCATAGTAATACTCAACTTCCTCGGCGTCGAAATGGTTCTCAGAGGCGCAGGAATAGCTAGAATACTCGTTATACCTCTGGCGTATGAGTACCTCCTATCAACTGCGGCATCAATATTATTAATGATAGGTTTACTGCTTAAGTACGGGCGGAGGAGGTGATCAATATGGATATGGACTCGGTTATAGGCATGACCCTTAGGATCGGCGTGATAATAAGCATAATACTCATATCTATTGGGGTCGCGTTAATTATAGTGAGGGGGGAGGGCATGGGTTACCCATTAAGCGAGTTATCAAGCATGAGGAGCCCAGTCAATAGCAGCGTCATTCCAGTCATCACTGCAATTAATGAGTCGCCATCACTTGACGGCCTCTCCCTAATAGTGCTGGGCCTCATAGTATTAATAGCTACCCCAGTCATAAGGGTCCTCCTCGGCATAGCCTCATTTGCGATGGAGAAGGATTGGCTATACGTGCCATAACCGTCATAGTCTTCCTGGACCTAATGATAGCCATATTCATAATACCAATGTTTCTAAGGTAAAATACAATAACAATTAGCTTCATTGATCGCCCGTCGATCATCATGGAGTCAGAACCAACGCGCTACAATCACTGATCAACTTAGCACCATAATACTATTTTAATGTTACTGAAATGGATTTTAATGTTACTGAAATGGGGGTTAAGGGGGGGCGAAAAGCCTCGCCCTTCAGGGCGGGGTAGGTTTAAATACTGGAAAAAGCGTCTCCTCTTGGTGTCCTCTCCTGATCAATTTCTTGGGAATGAGGAGCGGGGGCTGATTTCCCCC
>LOBW01000153.1 GCA_001516585.1 Thermocladium sp. ECH_B | reverse complement strand
TAAACGGGGAGTACGGCGTGAGGGACGTCTTCGTGGAGGTCCCAGTGGTCTTCGGCAAGAAGGGAGCCGAGAAAATAATAGAACTAAACCTGAACCAGGAACAAAGGCAGAAATTCCTGGCAAGCGTGGAGGCGGTGAAGAACAACCTAAAAACGGTCCCACCCCAATACCTCTAATCCAAAAAGTCCCTCCTCTTTGTCCCCATACTTTCATCCTCATCGCTTCATGGCTGGCGGAGCTGCCCCGCTCGTCCAGCGGTAGTGCCCTCGCCGGGTTGGCCTCGTACCCTGGGGGTCTGGGCTTGAACCTCTCTGCAACTCCCCCTCCTTATTCCCTCCCCTTCACCCCCCGCCCCTCAGCGATTTTGAAAACGCCACATTGGAAGGGGCGAGACTCGCCATTCGTTATATCACAGCGGCTACATGGTTTCAGGCATTAAGCAGTTGCCTTACACTTTGGAATAATAGAGTCGTGGCGATATTACTGACCTCCTCCCCGCCCTAAAGGGCGAGGTTTGCCGTTCGTTTTATCATCACGGCTCTGACAGTCCAAACCCCGATGAACCCGCATGCCCTGTTGGTCGATCAATAAAGGTATAGCGACCGTAATATCGACTCCAAAGACCCGATATTAATATTATCGTGGTCTACCAGCCCAAAATTTAATGAATCCAACCACTTGACACCACATGCGCTGACAACATACACAACCTCAACGTCACTGTTGTCTTGGCGTTTTAAGGCTTGGTGAGTTGATGTGTGGTATGTCATGGTTAGCAGTATTAATGTTATTGCTACTCTGACGGCCCAAAACCTAAGGTTGCCGCCATGGTGGGTTAGGGTGGTTGGGTTTCATGCCTTGGTAACGGCATGTGTGATCAGTTGGCTCCTCACTGGGTGTTGGTTCTTGGGTTTATTAGTAGGCAGGCTGAATCTGTCCTGCATAGGCTCCTTGTCCAGGTTGATTCCCCTATCACTATTAGGGGGTCCCCGATTCCGTTGATTAAAGTTAACCTATCCCTCCTGATCCTGTCTAGGAGGCCCCAAGCGTCTAACCCGCCCACCGGCTTTATGTTTAGGTTCCTTAATGTGCCCGTTAGCCTTGTTA
>LOBW01000152.1 GCA_001516585.1 Thermocladium sp. ECH_B | reverse complement strand
CATTCATGGTGGATAGGAGCAATTGCGTGGAGACTAATCCCATACATGTAATCGGATTGCGGGGCACAGGTACTGCAGAGGTTAAGTTCGTTGATTGTAGGCTAGGCGATGAATCTGTGGTGGGCGAGGTCAATAAGGGTTTCTATGTGGCAATAAATAGCTTAAACCTGGGAAGAACATGTGTTGGCTCCATTGGTCTAGGAATAGCGGAGAGGGCTTTTAGGGAGGCACTTAATTATATAAAGCAAAGAAATGCGTTTGGGAAGTTATTAGCTGATTTTCAGTCGCTTCAACACTATGCGGCCAATATGTATGCTCAAATAGAATCAATCAGATCGCTTGTATATACTGCGGCATATATGAAGGACAAGGGTTCCCCGGATTTCCTGCTTTATGCCCACGCAGCTAAGTTGCTTGGTTCTAGGCTCGGCGTTGATTCAACTAGGATAGCTATACAAATGATGGGAGGAATGGGTCTCTCCACGGATACTGTGCTTGAAATGCTTTACAGAGATGCCAAGGTTACTGAGATATATGAGGGGGCAAACGAGATAATTTTAAACACGATTTATAAATTCATGGAAAAATAAGAACCAGCCCTTTCAAGAGGAAAAGTGGTGGGGCCGATTCATCTTGTTTCACTCCACTGGTAGTCCATGCTCCTTTATTTGCCTTATTTCCTCGGTCTCAAACCCTTGCTTTACCGTAACTATGAAAATTATCGTGGAGATAATGATCATTCTGACCTCCTCCCCGCCTTTAGGGCGAGGGTTCCCCGAGGTCTAGGGGGTTACGCCCCTTTCACGGGCGCTACTCGATTATGATCCACGATAAAGGAGAGGGGCTTCTTTATTGCTGAGATCGTTATGCCGGTAGCCTTCTTCAAGATATTTAAAGCACCATTCAAGTCACTATGCAATTTATGTCCTTTAGGGCAACTAACTACTCCCCTTGGATGTCTCTCAACCTCAACACCATGATAAGCACAATACTTGGACGTATTATACTCAATGACCTCAAACACACGAATACCATACTCCTGAGCTTTTAGCTCTATGACCTCCATCAACTCTCGATAAGACCACATGTTCACTGTGAACTTATTGCCCTTATCCTGCGCGATATTGAAGGGGTACC
>LOBW01000151.1 GCA_001516585.1 Thermocladium sp. ECH_B | reverse complement strand
TGGACATCAATCACTTGCCCACTTATATGGGGCTCCAGTGCATCTATTTTATATGGAAGCGGAGGCAACTCGTACCTCTTGAATAGATTCGCCGTAGACATAAGTTGAAAATCCAGTATACATTTAAAAATGTTTTTCCTTAGTCCACATTACAAAAGACTGAAAGCCCTATCCCTTTTAGGGCGAAGGTCAGATAACTCCCTCCTACGATATCTATTCCTTTTTCCGATATCTCCCCATCTTAGGTAGGTAAATCCTCAGTCCGAAGTAAAAGATCCTCTCTGAAATTCCAGCGACAAGCGAACATTAAATCTTAGACCAACAAGCGATAAAACAAACTACAAACCTCGCCCTTAAGGGTGGGGAGGGGTCAGGGAATTTATAAAAAGAATTATTGATTATCCTGAATATTCACTATATATTTGCATTAATGATGGGGCCTAAACATTATTCTGGGTTGGTAGCCGGGCCCGGATTCGAACCCACGGCCTACGGCTCCGGAGTGCGATTTACCAGCACTCATCAGGGCAGGCATTAGGTAAACTTAAAACCGACTAAAGGCAAACCGAAGAACGGTTTAGCCAGGTACTCACTGGGCATAATCGCCGTTTACGCCATACTATCGGCAGCCCTGTACTTAGCAATCACAATTGAGCCAAATTATGCCTGTACTCCAATGTCCATGAACCTCGACAACGCAACCACACTCATGGCATCCATAGTGCTAGGCTCAACAACACCATTAGTCTACGCTCATGAGAGGAGGCTCTGAATGGAAACTCGCGTCATATGCCTCAATCGTTGTTGGTAGCCCAATCATCGACACAGCCACCGCACTGGCAATGCGGACACAATGCACAACAGCCACAATAATAGGAGCCTACGGACTTCGACGGGCTAGCCACCGCACCATTGCTGGGGCTACTGGCAGGGTAAACCGTGACGAGCACGATCACCAAAAGGCACTAAGCCCGAGATTTTTATTGGTGTACCATTTAAGTTTCGGCTTAGGGCCACTTCGTCGTCATTCAGTTATGTGGGAGTTCATCATTAAATCACAGTATTTTAGTTACTTTTATTTTATCTTTAAATGAGATCTACCTAATGGCAGATCTTTATATGCTGGATGAACCTCCACGGTTAGGTTTCGCCTATCTGGCGGTGCTGCGATTACCCATGCATAATTAATTCCTGTTAGGGTT
>LOBW01000150.1 GCA_001516585.1 Thermocladium sp. ECH_B | reverse complement strand
CAATCTAGACCCAAGGAAAAATCGAGAATGGAGAAGAGATCCGATTATTATGAAGTCAGGGATGCAGATGGATTACGCGTGGCGGCTATCACTGTGTGAACTACCCCGCCCCTAATGGGGCTTCCCGCTTCCTTGCCCCGCCTTGCCCAACGAAGGGCGTTGCACGCCTCTCACTCAACCTCAATTGGGCCTTTAACGCCCTCAACGTTCGTCGATCGGCGTACGCTCTAAACCTAAACCCCACGGTGGGCATTATGAAAGGCAAGAAAGAAATATTTAAACGCCTCTATAAGGGGCCATCCCCTCCCTAGCGGAAGGGGTCTTCCGCCCCCTTAACTCGTTAAGATAATTGCGTTTCCGTGACGTGCATCGATCAATGCCTCATTCATTAAATGTATCTTGAATTTATGTATGCTATTGAATTTTCTGCCGCAGATGGGACATTTTCTAGTTCTTGGTATTTGCTTACATTCAACCCTAACATGCCTCACATACTCCCCTATCGAATTCATGCTTTTACCGCATAGTCTGCATGTAATGGCCATATCAACGATGCGAATTCCTTTATTTAAAAACATTTTGCATTAGCGGCCCAAACGATGTGCAGATATCTTATATCCCCAGTCCTGGAGAGCTCCCGCGATGGGAAGTGGGAGTAATGAGCCGAAGACCAAGCCCGCGATTCACTGCTTGGGCAAATCGAGGCGAGGTAGCAACGTCTACCGACCATGAAGTGACGAGTATGAAGACGGTAAACCAACTGCCCCCCTCCCCCGGCTTGGCGTTGGGACGCGCCGCTTAATGAACCATGCTAATTCGGCTAGGGCCATTATGCCAACGCCGTATGGTTGAGTTGGCTTGTAATGCCCACGATGGCTTGTGAAGGGCATTAATTCTGGGGCGCGATGCTTTCCATTGATTATTGATGTAAACAACATCATTACCGGCCTTAACCTTGACACAGCACCGCCTTTTCTGACTCCGCTCAGGCTCCTACCATCGTTTGAGCCCTCTAAGCCGAGGGCCACCGCCGATCGAGGGCCCCTAAATCCCGAGGCCAATCCTAAGGTGGAAAAAGCATAAGGCGGGGATAGGCTTATGAAGAGACCGTCAAAGGGTAATGTAAGTAACAAAAATCGATAAGAATTCAATTAAATGTGATATAGGAATATTTTGGTGATGGCCTGCCTGAGATCCTCATTACCCAAGTCGCAACCCTT
>LOBW01000149.1 GCA_001516585.1 Thermocladium sp. ECH_B | reverse complement strand
TTACGCCGTTAAGGCTAATGGGAACCTAGCCATACTTGCGCTTCTTCGAGGCCTCGGGGCCGGCATTGATGCATCATCCCCGGGCGAAATAATGCTTGCCCACGTTGCTGGGTACGCCGGCGGTGACATAATGTTCACGGGTAACTTCCTCTCAAATGATGATATACTATATGGGTTGAGGAACGGGGTTATTTTTAATTTTGATTCGCTTAACGCATTCAGGCGAGCCATTAACCTGGGGTACAGGCCTGGATTAGTCTTCTTTAGGCTTGACGTGGGTTACGGCAGGGGAGAGACGCGGGGAGTCACTTTGAGCGGGGAGGAAAGCAAGTTCGGCATGTTCCTGGAGGACGCGGTTAAGGCGTACCAGGCAGCGATTGAGGCGGGGGCACGGGAATTCGGGATCCACATGATGATGGGGAGCAATGTGCTGGATGCCGATTACTTCATTAGAATAGGAAGAATGTTGAGGGAGCAAGCCGATGAGATAATGAGGAGAACCGGGGCAGAGATAAGGTACTATGATGTTGGGGGAGGGTTTGGAATACCATATAGGCCGGGCGAGGCGCCCCTTGATTTGGGGAGGCTGGGCGAGCTGCGGCAAATGTTCGGCGATGGATTAATTATTGAGCCCGGCAGGTACCTGGTTGGCGATGCTGGTTACTTATTGCTGAGGGTCACGGAGGCGAAGAGAAAGGGGAGCAGGATCTATGTTGGGGTGGATGCAGGCATGAATGTATTGATAAGGCCGGCCCTGTACGGGTCTTATCACGCAATAATGAATTGCGGGGAGGGCGGGGAATTAATTAGGGCGGATGTGACTGGACCCATATGTGAAAACACGGATAGAATAGCCGTGGATAGGGATTTGCCGATGCCTCGGGAGGGCGATTTACTGATGGTGCTTAACGCGGGCGCCTATGTATACTCCATGAGCAGTAACTACAATGCGAGGCCTCGACCAGCTGAGGCAGTGATTAGTGGGGGGAGGCATGCATTGGCGCGTCGCAGGGAGGAATTATGGGAATTAATTAGGGGAAGCATTATTCCTGATCTAGTTGCCGATGCAATTAATAAAACATAAAGGTAAGTTAATATAGGTATTTAATTATTGATTCCTGTTTAGGGAGGAGCTTCTCCAGTATGCTTGATACATCGTATCTAAATAATGCCTTAATCGCGGTGATCGCCTCATCGCCCCTCGCCACCATATTTTGAAACACGTGACCCATGCTTTCCCTTAT
>LOBW01000148.1 GCA_001516585.1 Thermocladium sp. ECH_B | reverse complement strand
AGGTTGAATGGCTATTCACAAGCTACATAAGCGTGATGGCCATCACGATGCTCATCTCGGGCTACCTAGCAACCCGCCTGGGAAGTAAGAGAACGCTCTCACTGGGGCTCGGACTAGTGGTCGTGTTCGCAACAGCCTCGGGACTCGCACCGAGCATACCCGTTTTCGCGGCGATAAGGGGTGGCTGGGGCCTCGGTAATGCGCTCTTCACTAGCACCGCCCTCTCAATAATAGTGGGGGTATCCTCGGGCGGCTTGATTCAAGCTATAACACTCTATGAGGCTGCGCTTGGCTTGGGTATAGCTTCTGGGCCTCTGCTTGGGGGAGCGCTGGGCGCCTATTCTTGGCGTTACCCCTTCTTCGGGACGGCCACCCTTATGGCGGTGGGGCTCATCGCAACCCTCCTATCCGTTCAGGAACCGCCGAACAGGGAGGGTAGGAGAACGCTAAGACAGGTTGTAGGAGCACTGAAGGATAGCAGGGTGGCGACCAACGCGCTTGTGGCCCTCACATACAGCTACGCATTCTTCACGGTTCTCGCCTACTCGCCGTTAACACTTAAGGGGCTCACAACAATCCAGCTCGGGGTCACATACTTCCTATGGGGGGTGCTCGTCGCAGTCTCATCAACACTCTTCGCCCCACGCGTCGCGCGGAGATTTACACCTATAAGCGCACTCAGAGGCACCCTAATAGCGCTCCTCATAGTATTCCTGGCTTTGAGCCTAACACGGGGCGACGCCCTCCTAGCCCTCGTAGTGATAACCGGATTCCCATGCGGTGTAGCCAACGCACTATTCACAACTCTTGCCATAAGTGTATCACCATTCACGAGATCCGTGTCCTCTGCAAGCTACAACCTTCTAAGATGGGCTGGGGCCGCCGTGGCGCCGATACTCTCTGGGCTCATAGCCCAAACGTATGGCTACAACAAACCCTTTCTGGTGGCCGCGTGCCTGCTAGGCGTCGGAGCCATCTATATAAGCATTCGAGCGAAGCTACTGCTAGAAGCCCTATCCAGAAACCAAGGAAGTCTAACAAATCCAAAACAATCAAGGTGACGCTGAGAAACCACTCAAAGGAGTACACCGTTCAATCACGCCTTCTACCATGAGAATATGCCCATCGGCTCAGAGAGAAGAAACAGTGATTAGATGACCCCATATCAAGCCAACCATCAAGCCAAACGTCTAGAAATTGTTCTTGCTGCCAAGTGGGCTAACCCCCTCCCAAAGGAAGGGAGC
>LOBW01000147.1 GCA_001516585.1 Thermocladium sp. ECH_B | reverse complement strand
GTATCCCGATTGTTCGTAGAATCCGTACGATGCTGATGTTAAGCCTATGCCTGAGCCTTTTGGTTGTGCAAAGAGCCACCAACCTCCATCAACCCAAATGTGCTCATAGGTGTTGTTGTAATAATCACAAAGTCCGATAGGCACGATCTGCGAGCTAGTCATAACCTTAGCACTCATGTAGACTGGCAGGTAGGCGGACTGCTGGGAACTTGAGAAGCTCGGCATATTCCAACTTGGCGTTGGGTCCTCAAAATCATTATAGTAATTATTATTTGGCGTGTTTGCGTTGTTGAGGTTAAACGTCCAAGTGACGTTACCATCGTTATAATCGTAGGCCTGCGTTGATGGGCCGTAATTAAGGCTTATCCCCTCACTTGAGCCGCTGGGTAAGGTAACCGTGAACTCGACACCAGCATATGGTTCAGTTCCTGAAAAGCCTGCGAATACGGATATGGAGTAGCTAGTCGTTGAGGATGTCGGTTGAGGCTGCACACTACCCGTACTATATGGACCCTCGATTATTGAGTTTGTTATTGATTCGTTGTAGTACTTATAACTCGTATAGTAATCAATTGTGCCTGTCTCGGTCAGAACCTCACCACCATTGTTGGTCATGGTTGATGTTGGGTCATAACTAACGTGACCATAGACCACGGCAGGCACGTAGTAGACGTTATAAGCACTGTCGTAGAAAACTTGGGTATTTATTTGCATGCATGTGTCGTAGTAGAACGTGCCATTACCATCACTATAACCCCGAACACCGTTATATAGAGTACCGTACCAGTTTAGCATTGGGAGTAGCCATATGAAGTAGTCGTTGCTTGACTCATAAACGCCTGAGCTCACTGAGGCGGCGTTTTGGTAGTACTCCTGGTATATGTAACCGCACGCGTCATAATATGTTGATGATGAGGTTGATTGTAGGTTTGCCTTAATCATGCTGAAGCTAAGCCCAGCACCGCCCGTCTGAGCCTTACTCACCGGTAAATGCTTCAATGCCGTGTAGGTCATTATCGCCTTCACCGCATCCCTCGGCATCACTGGCCCAATGACTAGGTAATACGGGCCACCGAAGGCAGCAGCCAAGGCATCCTTGCTCCCTACCGGTATTGTTGGGAGTGCAATTAGGTAATCAAATGGCACACGGCCCATGTAGAGTATGCCGTACTTCCTTGCCCATGTGTAGGCTAGTAGGTACTCCATTGTTGGTAGGTTGCTTGTGTTTCCATAGAGTATGACCAAGTCACCCTTGGCTAT
>LOBW01000146.1 GCA_001516585.1 Thermocladium sp. ECH_B | reverse complement strand
TGGCCCTCTCTCAGAGTCTTAACTTCCTGCCATAGCTTTTCCACGTTCTGCCATAGCTTCTCCTGGCCCTCTCTCAGAGTCTTAACTTCCTGCCATAGCTTTTCCACGTTCTGCCATAGCTTTTCTACACTTTGCCATAGCTTTTCTTGGCCCTCTCTTAGGGCCTTAACCTCTGCCGCCAAATTGTCCACGCTTTGTTGTAGGCTGTTTAATTTGTCGAGAAGTCCGAGTTTGGCGGCTACAGCTAAGCGGAATTCTTCATCTTTGTCGAGTAGCTCTAGGAAGCGTTTCTTAATCGAGGTACTCAAATCACTCCAAATAATGAACTCCCAAAAATAATATATAGGTTTTCATCGAGGACTGGTAAGCGGGCTACTCACTCCCCCCGGTGGATCAAAATCCGTCACCTCGAAGATGATGTTCTGGGAGAGTGTCAAGTGAACAGCTAGTGTACCACTACTAGTTCCAGAGGTCTAAGATTTTTTCTTATATTAGTTTGTTGTGGAAGCCCCTTTTCCTTGGTGTAGTCAAAGACTCAACAGAACTTGAATTACAGCATGACGGTAGCGGGGACTCTGGGGGATAACCCGATTCAAAACACCATCCTCTTCTTTGTCTGCCAAGGAACCTGGGCTTTGTGTAGTGCTTGTGAGGCCCCAGACCTGACGGGCTGCCCCCAGTTAACTGTGACCAGCTTCAGGGGTCTACCGTCACCCCTCACTCCCCGTCGACCGCGGTCGTGTTCACGTTGCTACGTATTAAAGCTGAGTTCTCCGTCAACCTCCTTCACCCACTACACCACGCTCGACTTCGAGACTGGGCTATTGAACACTCCGGATAGCCATGAAGCTCAGCCCAAACGCGTCGAGTAGAGCCCCTGCGAACTTAAACCCGAGCTTTTTCTCTCAAATCTAAATTTTTGGACTCCGCGACAATAGTGTCCAGATTGGATGATGGTGGGGTTTTACTCTAAGTAGGTATGCGTAGGTACATATCATTGTACCTGTCGTACGCGTAGTGGAGCTTGGGCTTCAGCGCATCATTTAGGGAGCTCACGGGTTCATTGGCCCCACTCCGCTCCGCCCCTGTCAGGACGCACCCACTCACCCACTCACACGCCTTCCACGTCGCCGGGGAAGGCCTCATATCGTGGGGAGCGCCCTCCATCTTCAGTCTCCCCTCCTGTGCATGTACGCCTCCCTCTCTTCCTTAGCCGAGGTCTTGGGTCTTCGCTATCACCCTACTGCCCATGCACAACCGGATTGTTCAAATCCAGAAATCTATATAAACCTGTCT
>LOBW01000145.1 GCA_001516585.1 Thermocladium sp. ECH_B | reverse complement strand
TTAAGGAGAATACAATATCGTCAAAGATTATCCCTACTGCGTGGGATTTAATGGTGGAGAGCTTATTAGGTAGCGCCTTGTCTAATCGCCGAGTGGTGAGTAGTTCAACAAGGCATGACTGGGCGATGTCGGTTAAGGAAGCCATTAACCTCCATAGAGGGGCAACGATTAAGAACCCCAATGGAACCCTCGCCCTTAAGGGCGGGGAGGGGATCAGACCTATTGAAAGTAGTTGCCCATCATAATTATACCAAGCCGAGGTTAAGCTTTAAGTCTATTTAAAGTCAAAGGTTCGTAATGAGGCATTGGTCCTTAAGGGGTAATGGGGGTGTACTCGAAGTTGTGCTCTGCTTGGCTTAACGGTGGGCATGCCTTATCCCTATCGCTCAGTATTGCCCCAGCTGTGTTAGGCCACTTAACGCCTATTACTGGATCATTCCAGTTTACACATCTCTCCCCTGCTTGATCATACTCCTTGGTCACTAGGTACAGGAACCAGGATTCCTCAATGGCCTGGAACCCATGGGCAAAGCCCGGCGGCACCCAAAGCGCCTGACCTGGCCGCAACTCGACCCCAACCCACTTGCTGAACCACGGCGAACCCCTCCTCACATCGACGGCTACATCGAACACCCTGCCCTTAACCACATAGACTAGTTTACCCTGCTCAGAGGGCTTAAGCTGGTAATGGAGACCCCTGACCACGTTTGGGCGCGAGTGGCTTAAGTTAACTTGCACGAAGTCGTAGGGTAGCCCTAGGGCCAGGTACTCCCCTCTCTTCCAAAGCTCTGTGAAGAAGCCCCTATTATCCTCGAAGATCCTGAACTCGAAGAGCATTACGTCAGGTATGTCGAGCCTCTTAACCGATACCACCGGCATGTCTTAACCCCTCCCACTCACCCTTAAAAATAGATAGCGCATAATTGAGGTCGTTAATGGGCACCCCAAGCATTTCGGCGGCCATTGAGCTGTCTAGGCTTGAGTCTCTGGGTCTCTGGGCCTTATAGTTCAAATCCCTTATTGAAATCGGCTTAATCTGGCTCGTCTGAAAGCCTAAGAAGCTGGCTATGGCCATGGCGAACTCAAACTTACTCAACCTAGGCCCAGCCGCATGCAAGACACCCTCAAACTCCCTATCAACCAACCTAGCCATGGCTTCACCTATCAGCGTGTTTAGGGTTGGTGAACCCCACTGGTCGACAATAGCCTTAACCTCCTCCCCCCTACTAAGCTTCTCAACTACGCTCTTACCGAAGTTAGCCCTACCAGGGCCAAGGCCGTATATCCATGCAACCCTAACCACA
>LOBW01000144.1 GCA_001516585.1 Thermocladium sp. ECH_B | reverse complement strand
TCAAGACATGGAGGGAAGCATATGAGGAGGCAAGAACAATAGCCGACCAAAAAGAATACATATTGGAATGGTACCTAGAAGAAGAAACAACTACCTAACCCCTAGCCTAAGAAACTGACCTCTCGCCTTGAAGGGCGAGATTTGTAGTTCATTTTATCATTTCGTCCAATTAAGGGCTTGAGATAAGAATCTTCTAATTATCTAGGAGACTTCCAGAGAGCAGGGCCAAGTAAAACAAATAATTCACTCCCTAAGAATGGATTTAACATCTTTATATAAAATAATAGAAAAGCTTTAATATGTATATAATAAATTTCATCATGGGACTGAAATTAGTGATTGCATCGACCGTGGGTACAAGTATTTTAAGTAACCTCGAAAACGATAATAATTCAAAGAAGAGCAGGAAACTGCAGGATTTACTAAGTAGGAAACCATCATGGGCTGCCGTGGATGATGATATACAAAAAGAGCTAGATAGGAAATCAACGCTTGCCAGCTCCTTATTTAAGGAGGCGCTGAATATTGTTAAGTTAGATCCAGAGAAATACAGTGCTGAGCTTAATTCAATAATTAATACATTAAGAACGATTCAAGGCAATGTAGTGGATGAGCTAGAGCTATTCTTTTACCCAACCAATACTGGAGCATCCAAGTTTTGCGCCAAGATAATCTATAATTATGTGAAAATGGATGTGGATGATTTCAAGAAAAGGACGGGGCTGGCCAAAAATACGAAAATAAAGGCATACGAACCCATTACCTTACGTGGATTCGGTTCGGATCCTGGATTCTTTAACAATGGCTTAATTGAGCTAGTGGATAAATTCGCTCGAATTATAATAAATAAGACAAAGCAAGACTATAAAGTAATAGTGAATTCAACGGCTGGATTTAAGGCTGAGACAGCATACATAACAATAATGGCCATGTTAGCCGGGGCCTGGAGAATTGTTTATATGCATGAAGGCTTTAAAGAAGTGGTTCAGCTTCTCAGCCTTCCCCTAGCAATAGATGAGAGATATATGAGGGATTTAAGAAAGATAGGAAAAGGAGCCCAAAAACAAGCTGTGGAATCCATGGGCATAGATGTCGACGCGCTAAAAGAGAGAGGACTAGTTGATTTAGAGGATGGCTTCGTAAAACCAAGAGAATGGATCACTCATCTCCTAAAACTAACCAAAAGCAAACCTTAATACAAAAGCATGATATTTCGCTCCCACTGAATGATTGTTCCCCATTAACATGAAAATTCAAATATTTCTCTTAATTAGTGATGGGCCCGCCGGGATTTGAACCCGGGGCCTACCGGTTATGAGCCGGCCGCTCCACCTGGCTAAGCCACGGGCCCTCATCTATGCCTGTAGCGC
>LOBW01000143.1 GCA_001516585.1 Thermocladium sp. ECH_B | reverse complement strand
ACTCATACTTATCATCAATGCTCCTAAAGCCCCTATAGTATAATGGATTTATGGGCAACTTATTGCCTAGGGTATAGTCCCACACATCCCTCTCCGTGAATTGCAGTATCGGGTGAACCCTAATGTGTAGTGGCTTCTCGCGCCTACTGAAGAATACCTCACCAGCCCTCGCCGGGTTCTCATCCCACCTAATACCAATGAAAACGCCATCATACCCACCCTCACCAATGAACTCCAGGAGAGGCACGGTCTTAAGCAGGTGGTTAGCGGCCACATTGTTCAGGCTATAGGTGAACTCGGGCTTACCGTCTCTCCGGAGGCGGTAGGCGTTAGCCCGCCGTCTCCTTCTCGACGGTCTCCCTGGGGTCGCTCACCGCAGTGGCTCCCCAACGGTCGCCAGGGCTTCCCAGCCACTACGGATCTTGAAAACCCAGGGTAACCAATTAAGAGTATTGAGAAGTATTGAGAATAGATTTATAAATCCTTTGAAATTTAAACACCAATGAATATGAGTAACCGTAAATAATAATGAAGACAGAAACACCCCTCAGCCTATCTACCAACATCTCCGGTGTATGCCGCTACCCTTGGCTTAAGCATTGCCTCTGGGGGTCTATGGCAGTAGACCGTTACGCCTGTAACCCTATCCCCAAGTCCCATTTCGAAGAGAGTTTCCGTGATTGATGGGCTTAGGGACACTATTCTCTTTGGCTTATCAGGCAGCTCCACGGCCTCACCCATAACCTCGCTGAACACCCTCACGGCGCTGGGCACTAATCCTACTTTTAAAGCAACACCACAAAGATAATAAAACCAACCACACAACCCAACCATGGCCTACTCAGATAGGGTTAGGGGATTGCTTGGTGGGGTTGGTGAGTTTAGTAGGGTTAGGATTCACCTTAAGGATGGGTCAGTCCTGGAGGGTATGATACTGCCCAGGCCGGAGGTTGGAGACCCCGATGTCCTACTGGTTAAGCTTGAGAATGGTTATAATGCTGGGATACACGTGGACAGGATCCTTAAGGTTGAGGCCCTGGGTAAGTATGAACCACCGAGGGTTGAGGTGCCGCCCTACGGTGTAGTGTCCTCCTATCCCTCTCAGTGTAGAGGAAGAACTCGCTCCTAACCACCCTACCACTACCGTTATCAAGCTCGGAGAGCAGCCTAAACAATGATTCAACATCCTCAACACCATATGCATAAAACGCCTGCTGCCCATCCCTAAACGTCGTGTCTGTTATGTAAAGTTCACTGGGCGTGTCAGGCTCAACATTGATGCCGTCGAAGAGGAGCCTTGGGGGCATGGGCCAGTTACCAGGCCTAAACTCAACCTCACTGAATTCTAAACCCTCCCCCTAAGCACCTTTAACAATCCATCCCGGGAGTCCCTAACCT
>LOBW01000142.1 GCA_001516585.1 Thermocladium sp. ECH_B | reverse complement strand
TCGGGTTGAGGATGATGCGGGCAAGGGGCATCACGGTGGAATCGGTCGAGAGCATCGTATCGTTGGGGATCATGTGGATGAACACGCCAAATTGGTACAAGCCGGATATAACACCTTAATGATGCCGCAAGCCTCTGCATTACTGACGTAATCAGGAAATGGAGGAACTGGCTCATGGAGGCTATCGAGGATCCGGATAGGTTTTGGGGTAGGAGTGCACCCGAGAACCTACTGAGATGGCTAGTGGAGAAGAACCTCATAATTTACAATATGCATCACAGGGAACCACAATTCTGGGTCGACGAGCTACCGGAGAGGGATTCTGAACTCGGCATTGGAAAATATGTGGCTTGGCAATCGCCACTGCACAGGGAGGCGGTTAGAAGGGCACTAAAAGAGGCAACATAATTTACTGAAGCGATGCAGAAATACCAAGTATTAACAATAAATAATGGATGGATTTATAAGGTATGAAAATAGTCCATATAACTCCTTTTTATAGGCCTAGCATTGGTGGTGTTGAAGAAATAGTGTACAATACCGTTAAAGAACTTGCTAAAAGAGGCCATGAGGTTCACGTTGTGTCGGTGAATTACGATAATAGATGGAAAGAAATTGCAAAACCTAGCACAGTGGTTGAAGAGGGAGTTATTGTTCATAGACTTAGGCCGTCTTTCATAAAAATTGGTTATGCAACATTAATGCATGATTTAAAGAAGGTTCTTTTTGAAATTAAGCCGGATATTGTTCATAGCCATAATTTGCATCCTCATCTGTTTCAAGCCATTGCCTGGAAAAGTAAAGTTGGTTATAAGGTAGTTGCGCAGTTGCATTTTCCTAAGATGACTGGGGTAGATAACTTAGTTGCTAAGATGTTTTTTGAACCAACAATGAAAATCCTAACCTGGAATCAGAATAATGTAGATGTATTCATAGCTCATACCCAACTAGAAAAGCAGTGGTTCATAAATAGTGGAATTAATGGCGGCAAAATTTCGATAATTAAGTACCCATGCGCCCCTGATAGTTTAGCTGCCTATGTACCAAAAAGAGATATTCATGAACTTCTAGGCTCAGATATTGTAATAACATACATTAGTAGGATACATAGGAGGAAAGGACAACATCTACTTATAAAGGCATCGGAACATCTTAGAAATTATCTCAATAGAAACTTTAAGGTATATATTGCAGGCCCCATATCAGATCAGAAATACTTTATTGAGCTGCATAATCTTGTCCAACGTCTGAGTTTAAGTGGCATTGTGGTCTTAGAACCAAGAATACTACGTGAGGAAGAGAAGTTAGATTATATGTCAACATCTAATATATTCGCATTAACCTCCTTAATGGACTATACTCCAGTAGCAGTATTTGAATCATTGGTCTTAGGCACACCA
>LOBW01000141.1 GCA_001516585.1 Thermocladium sp. ECH_B | reverse complement strand
GAACACTCTCAATACCAGATAAAGCACGCCCAACAAACCGCTTTACGTAGACTTCAGGCTCTTGATAAGCACACATAGCCTATTTATTGATTTTCTAACCCAGAAATTCGATTAAGGCGTTTGTAAAAATCCCACGTGGGGGGTTGCGGAGAAATGGCACGGCGTTTAGGCAGGCACTGACTTGGTTGGGTTTGATTTTGGGTATAAGGTGGTAACACTGTTTAGAACTACTGCTTGCGGCGCCTACCCATTAGTAACGCAATAATCAACACTAAAACCACTATCACCGCAACAGCAGTCGCAACCACAGAATAATAGGTAGGTGAAGGCAATGGTGACTTTACATTACCTATCATCGCCACATACAACAAAGCCCAATTAGCATAGAAAGCACCTGTAATTCCTTCTACGCCGAACACGTAAGACCCACTATCCGGTGGTGTGTAGTAATTGCCTAAGTTCAGTGTGAAGTTTGCCGATTGCCCAGTGTTTAGATCTATGGCGATGCCGGTGAGTGTGTTTGTGCTCGGGTTATATGTCACGGTTATGTTAATACGATCACCAGGATTAGGCTGGAAGGCACCTGTACCAATACCATCCCAACCAGCATAGCCACTACCAAGGTTTGGCGACGGACTTGGACCAATGCTTGGGTTATTACCGTTTATGTTATTCACAATCCACACGTTCCACTGCCCAGTAGCACCAGGAGTTGTACCGAATATCTGCCAGTATGGTTCCCACTGAACCACTATGTACTGTGTTGAGCTCTGGGGCAGAATATTATCACCCTCATGAGGCGATGGGTACCCACTATACGCCCATCCATTCCCAACCGTTGAGGTGTAAGGTATTGAGTAGTTGTACTTCGGGCTTACGCCCCACGTTGTTGGGTTTAAGAATAGGTATATTTCGAAACCATCAGAAAGTGGTGATGAACCGCTTGAGTATGTACCAATAATTGTTATCTTCACCGCGCCTCCACTGTAGGTTTCACTCCAAAACATGGCACTGCCCATATTATATTGGGTTGGAACCATCATAAGCACTGGTTGGTTGCTGCTTATGCCTGCTAGGCTCCAGTATTGGCTTGCGTTGTTTGGCCCATAGTACACTGGCCATTGACTTGTTGGTGAACCATCATTATCGCCTTGGTACACATGGGGCACGCCGAAGTACTGCTGGCCATTCAATAGGTTTAGGACCACTTGGTAGTTCTGAGACCCGTTAGCCGTAACTGGAAGTCCAGAGGCTAAAAACAAGATTGCTATTGAAACGACTATCATCACAATTAATCGACCCCTCTTAGCCATCCTCCACATCATCACAAACCTATTTATGCATCCCCTTTTATAAATATTACGCAAGGTTGGGTGGGCATGGCGTGAAAATAATCATAAGGCGGGGTGTGTATTGCTTGGTTTGG
>LOBW01000140.1 GCA_001516585.1 Thermocladium sp. ECH_B | reverse complement strand
ACTGAATTCTAAACCCTCCCCCTAAGCACCTTTAACAATCCATCCCGGGAGTCCCTAACCTTACTCCTATTGACAAGCAGCTGCGCTAGCTCGCTTAGTTCGCCTAGGTTTGAAACCACCTTGATGGGTGACTCCTCGCTCTCCCTCCCAAGCTTAACCCTAATGACCTGCCCATTCTTCATTAGGCCTATGGCTGCGCTGGCCAGTGTTGACAATGCCGCCGCAACCTCCTCAATGGGCCCCCTATCCATGTAGATTGGGGCAATCCTGCCCTCAAACACGGTAACCTCCACCACACCGCCATTACTACCACTAATCTTCTTAATTTCAGCCTCACCGGCCAATAGCCCACCGACCTCGGCCACGGCCCGCCTTTGACTGCCCCCTATTTAGCTCCCTCACCAGTGAAGCTGTTAATCCAGCCACGTAGCCAATGTCCATTATGAGCACGTAAACCCCGACAGCCGCCAATGCACCCAGGGCGTAGGCCAGCCCAAGGCCGAGTAGGGCTATGGCTATCAGGAGCAGCGCCGATATTAGTGGCGGTGGCCTCCTGAGGCCTATTACCACTGCTAGGGCTGCACCAGCCGCCACTGAGATTAACTCACCCGATGTTGGCATTTACGTTAACTATTGCGGTTACTGGTAATTAAGCGTTAGCCCCGTGTAGGCCTTTAATCAGCATGTAGAGTTTCACTATTGCCCTAAGCGTCCTCAGTGAGGATGCCTTAAGCCCAAGCTCACCCCTAAGCCCACTAATCCACCTACCGCACTCATCCCCACTCAAACCAAGCCTACCGCACACGCACCCCCAGTCACCGCATTGGGCTATGGCCTCCAGGGCGTCGTCAGCATTCCTCATGCTCATTAGGGCTACTAGGGCGTTGGCTAATTCATCAATCAGGTCGTATATGGCTGACTCCACTGCAGCCCTCAACTCATCTGGCTTAAGCACAACAGCCTCCTCAAGTTCAATAACCCTAACCCCAAGCTCCTCCGCAAGGGCCCTACTTGAGTCATTACTGAACCCTCTGGCCAACACAAGGGGCCTTGCGTTGATTAACTTAGCATCGGTGTACGCCCGCCTAACCCCACTCACGTCAACCTTACCGGCCTTAACCTAAACGGAGTACCTATTGCCGCACTCATCCTCTGCTATTAAGTCAATCTCGCCAACCTCAACCCCCATAACCTTAACCCTCCTGTCAATTGCCCTAAACCCAAGCCTACTAAGCAACTCAGCGGCGTAATCCTCAAACCTAACCACTACCAATCAACGCCTAGGTTGAAATGCCTTAGCCAATAAAGAGCAATGCATTTTAACACTCCCACCAATGCCTCATGTGGCCAAGTTAATTGGTTTAGCGGTGCTGGTGCTCGTGGCATTAAGCCTAGTCATAGTGGCCCTTGAGGCGCCGCAGCCCCCAA
>LOBW01000139.1 GCA_001516585.1 Thermocladium sp. ECH_B | reverse complement strand
TGGGAATCAATAATACCAATGTCGCTGGAGGGGATTAGGGCGCGCTCGCCTAGGGATTACGGCATAGTGAACTCAATGCAGCAATTAGGCTGGTTAATTGGGTACGCCGCATCATACTTAATTAATAGCCCAGTGATGGCCACTGAGGCGGCCGCGGTTCTCTCCCTAATTCTAGCCATTGCTGGATTACGCCGCGTCAAGGCTTGAGCCCAGCCCCTAGAAGGAGCAAGGCTCATCATCCATTTTATAAAATATTGATCGAATCTCGTGAGCTACCCCGCCCTTAAGGGGCTTCCCGCTTCCCCGCCCCGCCTTGCCCATCGTTATGGGTAGTGGGCGGAGCTCCACGGGCGCTGCGGGCGGCTCCCACCCCGCACGCCTCAAGTGATTGAGAGAGGAATTATAATCCCTATCAGCCCTCCAACCACAGACTGGGCACTCAAAAACCCCATCACTCAACGTTAAATCCATCTTCACGTACCCACACTTGGCACACGTCTTCGAGGAATTCCTAGGATCCACTAGGATGAACTCCTTCCCATACTTCTCCATCTGGTACTTCACGATGCTCCTAAGCTCGTGAATGGCGACGTCGTGAAGCCTCATCCTCATCCTCCTCCCAGACTTACCAATAAGTTGCTTAACGTGGATATCCTCCATAACCACGACGTCGTAATGCTCTGCAAAGTATTTGCCCAACTTCATGTACAAGTCCCTCCTCAGATCCGCCAAATGCTCATAAGCCCTAGCCAGCTCCATCTTAGCCTTGAACCAATTATGGGATAGAAATTTCTTCCTAGATAGGGCCTTATGCAGCCTCTTCACCTTCTTCAATGCCTTCTCGTAGGGCCTCAAGTTTGGGAGGAACTCCCCATCCGAGGTCACGAGAAGCTTCTCCACCCCAACATCGATCCCCACCGCCTTCCCAGTATTTGGCAGCTTCGGGAATTCATGGTTTTCAACAATGAATGAGACATACACTTTTCCACTCCTCGTCACTTTTACCGCTATGCGTTTAACTTTCTCCAGTGGAAAGTCCCTATGAACGATTAATTTGAACACGCCTAGACTTGATAACCTCAACACGAGCCTCCTGCCCTTCCCCTCCCTAACCTGTATCCTCCAACCGCTCTGCGGATAAACAAGGCTGTAGTACTTATGGGGTTTCTTCTCCCTCGGGAATCTTGCAAGCCCATCGAAAAAGCGCTGCCTAGCCTCATAATATCTATCCGCGACTTGTTGCAGTACCTGTGAGTATAATTGTTGATACTCCTCATCCTGTTTCCTCAAGTCGAGGGCTAATTGCCTCAGCTCCGTGAGGGTTAATCCCTTCCCATCCTCATGGTAGAAGTATGTGTCTGCCCATCGTAGGGTATTGTAGATCTCCGAGGCTAACCTCAATTGGGCCTTTAACGCCCTCAACGCCTGTTCGTCGGTGTATGCTCTAAACCTAAACCCCACGATGGGCATCAGAAAAACGGGAACACCACTAATATAAAGTTATTCCCCCTCCCTCTCATC
>LOBW01000138.1 GCA_001516585.1 Thermocladium sp. ECH_B | reverse complement strand
CAGGATTAACTCAAGGTCAAGCCCCCTACCCCAGGTGGCTAGGTTAATGGCCAGGAGCGCCAATGAGGCTATTAGGACTGGCGTGTTGCCTAGGTTAAAGGCTATGAAGGCAATGGGCATTAACCTCCCTAAAAGCAGCAGCGCATCATCGAACTCACCCACAATTAGGCGCATGTCACTTGGTTTTATAAAGTTATGGCAAGGAGCAGGCATCTAATGCCTGGCTTTGACCTCACACCGCCTTTCAACCCACATGCATTCACCTGGCCCCCTCATTAACGCTGCTAAGGCATTGTGATAAGGCTCGATATGGTATCATTGGCCGTGGTGTTGGTTTAGCAATTGCCCCTTAGAATGGAGGTGGGATTGCGTATTACTTAATAAGGGGTATTGGTTAAGTGCCCTGATGGGGGAGCTAATCAGTGAGTCGCCGCTGCTTGGAGTATTAACCAACTACGCATCCGCTGCGATTAGCTACGCCCTAGCCCTAGCCTACATAATACTACTTACCAGATTCATCCCCCTAACCCAGTACGGCTACTACAACGCAATGCTAGCCCTACTGTCAACAGTTGGGCTATTCTTCCCAACCTTCGGTATAGATAACGCCATAGCCAGGGAGGGCGCCATGAATCACGCCAGGGGTGGCACCGTCTACGCCCACTACTCGGCAATGTTCGCCTTCTCCCTAACCCTAACCCTAGCCTACTCCGTGACCGGCCTAGCCCTAATACCAGTCTTCATATGGGATGGTGTGCCAGCGTGGTTAACGGGCATAGTTGCAGTGTGGGCAACCTACACCCTAATACAAGGCGTTAACAACGCGCTGAACTTCCACCTATGGACAGTGGGCGCAGTGGTCACCCAGGGTATCGGGTTAATTCTAGGTGGCATAGTCTTCAGGGTTATTGAAATAGCGTTAATGGTGGTGCTTAGGAACGTCTACGCAATAGCAGTATCCTACCTAGTAGGGCAATTAATCATAGCCATATACTACATAAGCAAGGTTAGGCAGTGGCCAAGTTTAAGGACAGGCTACGGCCTAATTAGGGCTAGTATCAAGGAGTACATTAACATGGGCTTCCAGTACTGGCTAGCCGCATACCTAGGGGGTATTTCAGGTACACTAATGGCCTACCTAGTCTTTAAACTCCTCGGCCCATCGGCATCCGGGATATATGGGTTGGCGCTGAACATAATCGGCTTAGTGGGTAACTTCGCAGGTTCAGTTGGCGCCGTATTCGGTACCGTGGCTAGCCACGGTTATGCAGCGGGCTTTGACGTGGGTTCCTTGGCTAAGGATTACTCAAGGGGTTACATGGTTGTTGGTTCAATACTAGCCCTATAGCACTAAGGAGGGGGTGAGGGTGCTCATAAAGTTTAATAATGGATTAAAACAATTTCCTTTTGTTTTTGCCTTACTTAAATTAATTAATCTATATATTTATCTTCTATTTAGACTTGTTGCTCAATATATATTGGTGGTTCGGTGTTTGCTAGGGCGTCGTTTATGATGTCTATTGCTGTTACTGACTCCCTGAACTCTG
>LOBW01000137.1 GCA_001516585.1 Thermocladium sp. ECH_B | reverse complement strand
CTTTATGACCCTACCCTTCTGAACCTAGCCACATCCATCTTCATCCTCTCTGTGATAAAACGAACGGCAAACCTCGCCCTTCAGGGCGGGGAGGAGGTCAGAAGGCTTTGGAGGTTGTCTTGAGAGAGGTTGGTGAAGGTAAGAAGTTATCCATGGAGGACCTTGGCGTGCTATGCTTGGGTTATTCCGAGAGATGGATAATGAAGCAGCCGAGGTTAGGAAGTAGCCGATTTCCGAGGCAATGCAAACAAGAGAATTAACACACTCTACGACCTACTGGGGAAAAATATACAAAACATTAATAAAGGGAGCCACCACACAGAAAAAAATGAAAGTTGTGATGAATTATGGTTGAGATCAGTATCCTACAGATCCGCGTGGTAACCACGTTTATGCTTGACCCTGATGTTGTCCTGCTATTATCGTACTTATCTAAGATGGGGTATGTTACTGCCCCTACAAGACTTGGTCTTGGTGGTACCTCTATAACTCCCATTATGCCACCAAACATTATTGCAATGAAAGGTAATGTTAAGGTGGATTACGATTTCAGTAGGAGAAGCCTTGGCGTGGAGGGTTTATACGCTCGAGAAGTTGCCTCAACCCTCCAAGATCTGTGGCAGGCTCTTAAAAATCTTAATATCGATGTTGAGAGGGCTCTGGTTCCGTACGAAGTAATAGTGGTGGCATTAGCATCCCTAAGTCCTAAATTTAGCAATAACGTCGAGGCATCGGATCTACTAGGGTTTAACCTTAGAATGGTTGAGGCAAGCTTTGCACTTGAGAATGGCGACCCCACATCACCTAGTAAATGGCTTCACATAATGATAACACCTGTATATAGTTCATATAGGCCAAGCGAAAGGGAAAACCTTTATAGGATTGAGGCGGTGTATAGGGATGAAAAGGAAAAAGTATTAAAATTTATAGAAAATGCGGGCGACATACTTAAGAGATTGCTTGAGAGGGTGTAGCCATGAGCGCCGAGGTTCTAACCTATGACTACGGGTATCTCATGCCAAGCCGCAAAACATTCTTAAGCACATTACTTAGCAATATCGAGCAAGGACATTCAGAACCCACCATATTAAGATCTCTTGGAACCAATACCACCTCCTTAACTTTCTATTCGCCAGCGTCTCAGGAAATATCTTCGCAAAGATCGTGGGAAGGCCTAGATCTTATAGTACGCACTGCTGTGGCTAATATTGTTGGGAAAGATGTGATACGCAATGTCATGATTTATAGTGACCCTAATTATGGGCTTGTGATGAGGCTTATTGTTGATTTGAACGCCAAGGATGCCCTGGAACTATGGTTAAGGCTTGTGGAGAAGTTTCCATATAGGAGGTATGGCATTGTTTTAGGCGTTAGGTGGACTGGGGAAAACAACGTTTCGGAGGATGAGCTTATTAACTATGTGGTTAAGATAATGATTACCTCAGGGCTTGAACCAATAGCTAAAAGAGCCCTGGACGTTGTGGGGGAGCCTCGTGAGGAACGGGGTAGGGGATAATGGCTTACCGAAATGGGGGTTAAGGGGGCGGAAAGCCTCGCCCTTCAGGGCGGGGTAGATTTAAATACTGGAAAAAGCGTCTCTTCCTTGATGT
>LOBW01000136.1 GCA_001516585.1 Thermocladium sp. ECH_B | reverse complement strand
GGGTCAAGCCCCTACCATCCTCATGGTAGAAGTATGTGTCTGCCCATCGTAGGGTATTGTAGGCCTCACAAGCCGCCTCCAATTGGGCCTTTAACGCCCTCAGCGTTCGTCGATCGGTGTATGCTCTAAACCTAAACCCCACGATGGGCATCAGAGGAACAGGAACACCACTAATATAAAGCTATCCCCTCATCCCCGCCATAAATTGCGAGGCTTCCCCCATGCGTATAAGGTTCGCCATGGTGGGGCTTATTTCCTGATAAAACTGACGGCAAACCTCGCCCTAAAGGCGGGGAGGAGGTCAGTACATTGATTTTGTGGTTTTGTGATTGAATTAATTGCGTGTCCACTTAGTGGTAACGCTTTACAGGAAAACATAAACCCACTCCATTAGAGCAACGATTAGGGTACATGAGGAAATTGTTATTAATCAATTAGTTAGGGGCTCTATTGATCAAGTATGTCCGCACCATCTGGTCAAGACCTGGCTAAATATGAGAGGATAGTAGTGGACATGGATATATGCATCGGATGCGGTGCATGTGTCTCCGTGTGTCCCTATAATGCGCTGGAGTTGGATGAGAATGGGAAGGCCAGGCTAATATGGGAGGCTTGCCCAGACTCCTTTGAATGCATAAAGGTGTGTCCAGTCAACTGCATATGGAAGGCCAGCGAGGCGCCGGAGGAATCAAAGAGCAAGCAATGGTACAGGTTCAATAGGCAATTAACTCCAGAGGAGCAGCAAATATTTGAGCAGTGGAGAGCCAAGTACGGCATTAAGTCTGACCCAATAAAGGCCTAATGAGTTAATCCAAATGAGTTAATCCAATTCATTATTTTTGCAATGAATCCTAAATGGCCTCCTAGACCTAATTGCTTCATTAATTAATTCCTTGATCCGATCAATGCTTATGCAATCAACTTGGTGGCTTCCAGCCATTAAATCCAGTGATCTCTGCATTAGTCTCTGAAAACCCGTGAGGGATTCCTCCTGCAGCTTAGCGAAGGCCGCGGCCAGCACTATTAATCCCTGAACTCGGGTATCCCTATTCGCTCTCCAAACGCCCTCCAGAACCTCGTGGGCCTCCCAGAACCTCTCCTCATTAAATAATTCAATGAATGCCTTAAAGGGGTTCTCCACCTCATTCTCCTCATTTAGCGGAATAATTCTTGTCACGCTGCCGATCGCCTTATCGATTATATCCGCATCAGCCCCAATATTGCGCGATAATGCATCAACCTCAATATGGTTACTGCCGATTCGAATGTTTATCACGTGAATGCCAAGATCTCTTAACCTCCTCATTAATTCCGGCCTATTAGTTACCAGGGCTCCCCGTGGCGCTACATGGATCAAGTACCTCGCCGTGCCTTGGTTATCCCTCACATTACATTGATCGGTGGAGGACAATTAAATATTTGGCAAAAGGTATTTGATTTATTTTTGTTAATGATTGTGCCTGCTACGGCAGCGCTAATCCCACTGCGCCGGCGTAGGCCATTATGAAGAATACCCAGCCATCAATGAACGATATGGCGCCTGCTGCCTTGGCTAGCATGGGTTTCCCGGCATAGTGAGCAGCGGCTAGCAGTATTCTGGCCTCCTCCCCGCCTTGA
>LOBW01000135.1 GCA_001516585.1 Thermocladium sp. ECH_B | reverse complement strand
ATTAAGCGAGGCCGCGGTAGCAATTGGCCCATTTGGCTTAGTGTGGGATCAACCATCACCCATAAATGCCGTGAATGGAGAAGCAGAGGAGGGGTACTTGGATCACTATATAGGTAGTCCATCTCTCTGGGGCTTCATAATTAGTGAAGTATTGAGGAATTGATTTTCATTATTATCGGCGATCATTTTATAAATAGATTGTTATATCTAAACCCATGAACATAGAATTACTTGAATCTCTATCTAATCAATTTGGGCCATCCGGATTCGAGTCAAGTGTCACCGGCATTATTAAGGGCAACGTGTCTCAATTATCGCGGGACCTGAAAATAGATGCTCTAGGTAACTTAATCATGCGGATTGGGGATGAGGGGCCCCGCGTTCTCCTGAGCGCGCATGTGGATGAGGTGGGCGTCATTATTACTCATGTGGATCAGAGGGGCTTTATTAGAGTGGCACCCCTTGGCGGCATTGATCCCTGGGTAATGATAGGACAAGAATTAGTATTTAGGACTCGACGCGGCGAATTAATTAGGGGAGTCGTCGGCATTGATCCACCGCACTTGAGAAGAGAGAAGCCGCCGAACAGGTTTGAGGAGCTTTACGTAGATGCTGGCTTCACTTCCAGGGAGGAGGCAAGTAAGGCTGGGGTGGTGCCTGGCATACCTGGCACGTTCTCCACCGTCATGGTTCACAGCGGCGACGTGATTATGGGGAAGGCGCTTGATGATAGATTAGGCGCATATGCTTTAATTGAGGTGGCGAGGAGGATTCGCTCATCTAATGCAACGTTCTTCTTTGCATGGAATACACAGGAAGAGGTTGGGTTAAGAGGTATACAGGCCGTGATTAATGGCATTAATCCGGAACTAGCCATAGTTGTGGAGACAACTGTGGCAGCAGATGTGCCAAGTAATCCGGAGGAACAATGGATAACTCGACTAGGTGGAGGCGCTGCGATTAGGGCAATGGATAGATCAATGATCACTAATCCCACCTTATTGGAGAAGGCCACTGCGATTCTGGAATCCAAGGGAGTAAAGTACCAGCTTCAAGTCAATCCTTATGGTGGAACCGATGCCGGTGCAATACACGTACATGGAACGGGAGTCCCAACTCTCGTGGTTTCGACGCCCGCCAGATACATACATGCCCCTAGATCAATAGCATTAATGAGCGATGTAGATGCAGTGATCTCATCATTATCATTACTGCTAGAGAACATTAATTATTTGGTGTCTCCCCTATACTAAAGCCATAGCATCCCTAACACAATCCATGTTTCCGCATCCCAGCTTCTTCACCATATGACCACCATCTGCCAAAACCCTAAAAGGAGCGAGACTTATAGTTTCGCCTCATCATATGATTGTGTTGGTTTTGCTAGTGACCTATTTATGTCCGCTTCTCGACATTGAAGCGCGCTGATAAAACGAACGACAAATCTCGCCCTTCAGGGCGGGGAGGAGGTCAGATGAGGATACGGAAAATATACCTGTCCTCTTTTAAATGTATTGAATCCCCCTCGGCATGGGAACTCGGCGGCATCTGAACTTATAAAAATCATTGCTAGCCATATCTATGCATGTGTATGTTTTGGTTGCTGGGCTTCTTCTAGG
>LOBW01000134.1 GCA_001516585.1 Thermocladium sp. ECH_B | reverse complement strand
AACAACCTAAACATGAGTTAAACCAATAATAAGATAAGAATCAATTCATTCCCACTTCGCACATGAGACTATTTGTAATGAGACTATTAGCATTACTCATGACGGCGCTTGCGCTGATGATATTCGTGTGGGGGTGCTTCACGTGGTTGATTTAGGCGCCCACAGGCTCAAAGCCTCGGTGCGAATTCAACGCAGTATTGGCGATTACTCAACGAATAAACAAAACATTTTAAAGGTAAATGCCTTTAATGGACTATGCTATTAAACTCAATTAATCGGCCACAGGCAACCACCACATGCATACCGGTACCGTTGTGCAATGCCGGTATGCACGGCGGTTCATGGTGGTATGCATGGTGAGCAGGAACAGAATTACAAGAATGAGAGTTAAGATCATTCTCTGGCGGACCCGGTGGGATTTGAACCCACGGCCTACGGCTCCGGAGGCCGTCGCTCTGATTCCATGCTGAGCTACGGGTCCCTAAAGAAGCGTGTTGCTCAGCGTTTAAAAACATTGATAAAACAAACGGTGAATCTCGCTTCTTCTAGGGATGAAGTAGGTTTAAGCTACATACGCTTGGGGCAAGTGAAGCCATAGGGGTTGAACCCTAGGCATGTTGACGGAGCCATCTTTAAGGAAGGTGAATCTAGCCTGTTAATTCATCTATCCTGGCTACTTTCTCGCCGTGCTCGCTTTTCCTTAACTCGCTTATTTCGTTTCTCTCGTACTTATATACGACATCAGCCTTATTTGGCTCGAAGTCCCAAGGAATAACTAGGACGTAATCTCCTACCCTCATCCACATTCTTCTCCTGTACTTTCCAGGTATTCTAGCTATCCTGGCTTTCCCATCTTCACACATTACCTTAACTCTATCATCTCCAACTATATCGGTTACCTTAGCTATTAGCTCCCCCTCCTCAGGTAATCTAATTCTTTGACTTGACATTCAGGGAACAGCGAGCATCCACGTATTTAACGGTTTCCCCTCATCGATTCAGGGCAGTAAACTACCAAACGAGGGCTTTGGCAATGAAGCTGATGGCTTCCCAGCCCCTAGAGGGATAAGGCTCCTTATCGGGTGAGTTAATGATTCCGCAAGCATGGATGAGCCCGTTCTTAGGAGGGCTCCCTTTCTAGTTTTATGCAGTTTCCCCTATAGACGTAGAACCAGCACTGGTTTCTGGGCACTACCTTAATGGCGCCGTTCTGGGTTAATATTAGAAACGAGTTCCTCCTCTTCTCAACTATTAATCCCCTTATTCCGTTCATGTATGGATTAAGGCACTTCGTCGTCTCAACTAGGGGTAGAGCCATTATTTATCCCCCCTCATGAATGCATTAAAAAGGGGTTCCCCAATCATTGCCTCAGCCTCCTCCGTATTCTCTCCTCTCCTCGCTTCGCCGCCTTCGCTAGATCCCCCTTACCAGCCATCCTAATCACTAGTATTAGGAGGAGCAGTAAGCTTAGAACCCTACGCATGGTCACTCGCTGCTGCCTATTAACCGGATTAAAAACTTATATTTCCTTGCTTGTTCCCCTTGACGAGATGCCAACTAACCTGCCTCCGGAGGCAGGTTAGTTGGCATCTCGTCAAGGGGAACAAGCAAGGAAATATAAGTTTTTAATCCGGTTAATAGGCAG
>LOBW01000133.1 GCA_001516585.1 Thermocladium sp. ECH_B | reverse complement strand
GATGAACCTCCACGGTTAGGTTTCGCCTATCTGGCGGTGCTGCGATTACCCATGCATAATTAATTCCTGTTAGGGTTGTGCTAAAGTTTGGATGGTAGCCTCTTGGTATAAGTACAACGTCGTAGTCATGAACTACATATGCCCTCTCATCATCCTCATCAATGATTAATTGAACTCCAAAGCCTGGGTCAATACCGTAAAATATGTATGTCTCTGGTTTATCATCATGCCTATGCGGTGGATAACTGGTCCACTCACCCTTTAAACCCTCCACATAACCGGCTATAAAACGTTCAGCCTTATCACCTTCACCGATCATCACCACTACAGTTCTCCTATAACCTGGTTGATTAATAAAATACGACTCCGCATCCTTAAGTCTCTTAACATAAAATTCATACTTCGTTTGAGCAGGTGTCTCAGCTATATAAACCACAGAATCCTTATTAACTCTTAGGGAAACTTCCGTGTCAATAGGCACATAAGCCATATCCTTCTCGTTCAAATTCTCACCGTTAACAATAACCGAGCCTTTTAACGGGAAAAAAAGCCTTTCAACCTTCTTAGCATTAAGAACAATATCAAGAGCCTCGGCAGCCTTTAAATTATATATGGAAAAACCACCATAATCAAAGATCCGAATCAACTTATTATACTCCTTCCTATCCTTAAACAACATAGTTTTAAGAAAAAAAGTGAATTTTTAAATTTTACTCATTTATTAAAAAGATTATCCCGTAATTGCCTTCAGATATGGGCTTAATTCACTAACGGCCTGTAGTTGGTATTGATATAGTTGGACTGTTTGCTTATTAAGTATGAATGGACCAGTGGTAACATTGTATGGAGGTGCTATGCCATAGCATAGGTATAAGTACATCTCCACCACAGGCATAAAGCCTTGGGCAAATGGTTGTTGATCAACAGTACCTATTACTGTACCGTTCTCTATACCTTGAATTGTTACGTTATCGATATCGAAAGCCATTATATAAACCTTCCCTTGTAAATTAAGATCCTTTACAGCGGCAACGGCAGGATCGGTTCCAGCGGGTCCTAATGTGACCATTAACTGCGTATTTGGATGTGCCTCGAGGTACGACTCTATTGTTGATAACGACTCAGCATAGTTAAGCGATATCGGCATAACATTAATTGTGGCGTTAATGCCGGAAGCTTTAAACTCGTTTTCGACTCCCTCAATTCTGAGGGTTAATCCAAGAAGTCCGGGTTCATGATTGAAAATAACAATGTTTGTAGGTGGTTTTCCATAAGTTTTTTCATACCATTGAATCATGTACTGGGCTGCGCCAACACCAGCGCCATAGTCGTATTGACCAACATAACCTAGCGTCTCGTTATAAGGAAAGCCGGGTAAACTACCTGGTGGTGGTACTACATTAACTACAATAACGGGTATACCATCTGAATACGCCTCTTGAATAATGGGCTCAAATGCCGTACCCGAGGGTACAGTTATAATCAACCCACTAGGTTTAGCGGCTAAAGCCGATTGAGCTAGTTCAACCATTTCAGATATTGAAAATGTGCTTGGTGCTTCGTATATAACGGTCATATTGAATAAGTGCCCTGCATATACGGCAGCTTCAATAACAGGTATCCAAAACGGATCAGTCGGCGAGCCGTGAGATATGAAATACACCACTAATTTCTGGTCGGGATGCGCTGGACAAACAGCAGACGTCACAGGTGTAACCGTAACTTTGGATGGTTTAGAGACAGAAACATAGGCCAAG
>LOBW01000132.1 GCA_001516585.1 Thermocladium sp. ECH_B | reverse complement strand
GATGTTTACAGAGCGTGCGGGAAGGGTTGCGACTTGGGTAATGAGGATCTCAGGCAAGCCATCACCAAAATATTCCTATATCACATTTAATTGAATTCTTATCGATTTTTGTTACTTACATTCCCCTTTGACGGCCTCTTTATGAGCCTATCCCCGCCTTATGCTTTTTCCACCTTAGGATCGGCCTCGGGATTTAGGGGCCCTCGATCGGCGGTGGCCCTCGGCTTAGGCTCAAATGCCTGTTTTAATGCTCTTGAGGGGGCTTGGGTGCACGGGCGCCCAGTGGGGTTAAGGCCTGTGGATTGGGGCCCTGAGCATGGCCAAGGCTAATTAACCCACTTGATTCACATTGTGGAGAAGCGTGTTCAAAGGGCCAGGGTAGTTAGAATGACTTCAGCGGGGAGCACGTTGGCGGATCATCATTGGTCTCGCCGATGGTAGGAGCCTGAGCGGGGTCAGAAAAGGCGGTACTGGGTTAAGGCCAGTAATGATGTCGTTTACATCAAGCAATGGCAAGCATCGCGCCCCAGGATTAATGCCCTTCACAAGCCATCGTGGGCATTACAAGCCAACTCAACCATACGGCGTTGGCATAATGGTTCTAGCCGAATTAGCATGGTTCATTAAGCGGCGCGCCCCGACGCCAAGCCGGGGGAGGGGGCCTTGAGGATTGGCGCGGCTATTGGAGCTGCCGTCATGGCCTACCACATGGGCGTTCCCCATCGCCGAACGGCGCCGGTATCGGCTGGAGCGATAGGCTGGGATGCCTCAATAGGATTACGAACAGTGATCCATGGCCCGAGCACGAATGCGCCCAGCGGCGCTGCGACTAACTGCACGGTCGGCAAGCTTTACAGTAAGCCTAGGCAATTGCTTCAAATTACCGGGCGGCAGCTGCGTGTTTGGGGTGGGCGCAGCCGGAGGCAGCGATTGACAATTGGGCATCAATGCATGTTGGCATATGGGGCGCCCCACCATCAATACCCCCACCATAACCATAACCACAACTGCCTCAGTAACCGCAACCACAGCCACAACAAGCGCTGTTGCCTCAACGGTAAAACACGGCAAAAACGGTAGCAATCACAGCGACTGGCACAAAGGCCATAACCACGGCGCCGGTCTCTGTCACCACAACAACCGCCGTTATGCCAAATCGTGGTGGCAATACTGGCAGCGCTAGTGGACGGCAATCATGATCGGGAGGAAGGCGCATTTAGGGGGGCTAACGCCTTAAAACGAATTCATTACCCCCGCCTCACGCTCATCTGGGTTCCCAATGAACTCGATGCGCCGTCAATTAGTTGCCCCGCCTGCACGTAGGGCGCCCCCCGGGGGAGGGGGCTGTCTCGGCGTCTACGTGATCTAGGCCGCATCCATTGATGATTCCCGCCCCGCGGNTNGGGCCCCTAAGCGNGTTTAAGGCATTGCGTNCCCACAGCCATTGTGTGGCCCCGTGTACCCTGTTCAGTCCGTGCTTTGCAGCTTTTCAACTCTACTGCAAGCGCCGCCTGGGTGACAAGTTGGACACGTGGGTCAGCGGGCCAGATGCTTGATAATGGTGTTACACCAATTGTGTTATACCGTATTGGCTTTAGAGTGGCGGTGTCTGTGCATAATGGTGTTACACCGTTGGTGTTGCACCGTATTGGTATTAAGCCCTTAGCCCTCCGTGGCTAAGCCCGGTTGCAGGGTTGTGAACCTTAACGGAGTGGGCGTATTAGACTTGATGGGATTGGGAGATAGCTAGGGTACATGACGGTCGCCTCCTCTATTGATGGTGCCGTCATGCCTCTGTTAAGTATCTACGATAAGTACGTGAAGGTTTACGGTGACCCAACGGCATCAACTAAGCCCATACATAAGCCCGTTCTCGAGGTTAAG
>LOBW01000131.1 GCA_001516585.1 Thermocladium sp. ECH_B | reverse complement strand
GCCAAGGCTAGCGCGATTTCGAGCCTAAGGTCCCTCTGCACAGCCTCATTGAGTAGGTTGTTTACTGAAGCCGGCGTGAAATGCATGTAGAGCTCAGTCAGCACCTTCTCGCAGACGGCTCTTAGGGGCTCAACGCACTTGCCGCTCCACTGCTTGATGGATTTATGATCAACGAGTGGTTTAACCTCAATGCTCACCTTACGCTGCTTGAGCCTCGCAACAACCTTGGGAAGGTTGTCGTCGATTTTGTCCAGTTTGCTCAGCTTCTTATCGCTCCTCATTGCCTGCACCTCGCCCTAAGCCACCTCTCGAAGGCGTCAGCAAACACGTCACCAATCCTCTCCCTGATTAGGCTTACCCAATCCTCGGGCTTAAGCTCGAGTATTGGGTCGTCCCTCTTAACCAACCTACTCGCCACAATAGCCCTCTCTATCTCGCTAAGCGAATCGAGCTCGGCAAGCATAGCCATGAACCTAGGGCTACCAGCCGGAACAAGCCTATCAAGCCTAGAGGTAACGGGCTGGCTAGGCAGTTGAGGCGCACTGCCTTGGTCACTCACCGATTGGGCTTGATTAACCTGTTGTTGATTATCGTTACCACCAAAACCAAGCCTCCTTAGCTTCGATATTGCATCACTCATAGACCTAGTGAGTAATGGGTTTAAAAGGGGGTTGAGTTATTAGTGGAAAATGAAAAATATTGTTAATTTTAATTATTTCATTAGCTGCAGTACTTACCTGTGTGTTTGGGCCACTGCCGCGTATATTAGTGCCCAGTTTGCGTAGGAGCTTCCTGTGGCTGACCCAATGCCAAACACGTAGTTGCCACTCCTCGGTGGTGTCCAGTAACTGCCTAGGCTCAGTGTGAAGTTTGCCGATTGTCCTGTGCTTAGGTCTGTAACAATGCCTGTGAGTGTGTTTGTTACTGGATCGTATGTCACGGTCATGTTAATCAAATCACCCGGTTTTGGATCTACAAAGCCCGTACCAACCATGACCCAACCTGCGAAGAGGCTTCCAAGTGTTGGTGATGGGTACGGGCCAACACTCAGACTAACATTGTTTATATTGCTCACAATCCACACATTCCACTGGGCAGTAACACTGTGGGAGAAACTATTAACACTAAAACTACCAGGCTCATACTCAGGATCCCACTGAATAACGAGGTATGGCGTCGAGCTCTGGGGCAACAACACCTCACCCTCAAACGGTGCCGAGGCCTCCGCACTATAAATTATTAAGTATGGTATTGAGTAGTTGTACTTCGGGCTCACCCTCCACATTGTTGGCTTTAGGAATAGGTATACCACAAAACCATCGGCTGGAATTGATGACCCATTGGAGTATGTACCTATAAGGGTTATTGTTATATTACCACCACCATAATGCTCACGCCAAAACATCGCACCGGATGTGGACTGCTGTGGAGGCACAAGCTCGAGAACAGGCTGATCACTACTAATACCACCCTCAGCCCAATACTGGCTGGCACTCGACGGCCCATAATAAACAGGCCATTGATTAGTCGGTACACCATTATTATTGCCCTGAAAGACATGACGCACAAAATACTGCTGACCATTGAGTAGATTCAGTATAACCTTATATTGCTCAACCATGCCCAGGGCGGGTAGTGCCAGCACAGTCACCATCACCAACACAAACGCTATTGAGACCACCAGTGTTATTCTCGATCTAACCACCACAACTAGACCCTTGCATAAGCATTTTTAAATTTTACCAAAAGATTATCCCATTATTTGGTTCAAAATGCTCGATGAATTGTGATTATTTAGGGTGTTGGTTCAATACCGTTTATAGTGCATGGGAGTCAGAAACCAAGCAGCGCCTTCACCTGCCTTGTTAATTCATTAATCATCCTGTTGAACTCTTTCATGTACCTCTCCAGTGAA
>LOBW01000130.1 GCA_001516585.1 Thermocladium sp. ECH_B | reverse complement strand
ATGCCGGCGTCTATGCAACGCTGAGCGCACTTCAAGCAATGGAGGCGGTAGCCATGTGCGGCGAGGATGCTGCGGCCTATTTCTCAATGAGGGGCTTCATGGGTGGCAGCCTCTATTCAAATCTTTTGCTGATTCTTCTGAAGCATTTGGATATGGAGCCAAGTTACGCAATAACGCTTCTAAAGACATTCCTCGGCAAGTGAATAAGTTGATTTGGGGCTTTATGGTTTAGGAAGGAATTACTGCTCCTCTTCTTCCCCGGGCAGCTTCATTAAGCTCAGCGTCTTTTTCTGCTGCCCGCTCAACTTGTCTTTATTCATCTCAAGCACTTCATTAACTATGTTCATAACGCTCTGGGTAGCCTCTATGTCCGGGTACTTCAGTAGGAAGGGGACGCCAGCATCGTTGGATTCGCTTATCCTGGGATCCATGGGTATGCGGCCCAAGAATTTCAATCCCTCTTGTTTAGCCATATCCTCCCCTATATTCTTCCCAAATATGTTATATGACTTTCCGCTCTCCGGGCATGTGAAGCAGCACATATTCTCCACTATCCCTATTATGGGTATCTTGAGTTTCTTTGAGAAGTCTATGGATTTCTTCACTATCCTGAGTGAGACATCGCTTGGTATAGTTACTATTATGCTGCCCGTCATTTGATCGCTCAGCATTTGGGCCATAGTTAGGGGCGCATCCCCGGTTCCCGGCGGGAGATCTATGAGTAGAACATCTAACTCGCCCCAATCTACATTGCTGAGGAAATCATCCACCGCCTTCGCCACCAATGCGCCTCTCCACACTACCGCCGTCTCTTCTGAGGGAAGCAGGAAATCCATGGAGACAACCTTAATGCCGAGGGGACCCACCGCCGGTATTATTACTTGCCTCTTATCATCTAAGTAAAGCGATGTATTGGTTAATCCAAGTAATTTCGGTATAGTTGGTCCATATATATCAGCATCAAGTATGCCAACCTTAAGCCCCCTAAGCGCGANCCCGACCGCTAGCGACATGGTCACAAAGCTTTTGCCAACGCCTCCCTTACCGCTCATCACGGCTATCTTTAACTTAACCTTCTTCAATGAATCAGTCTTACTTAACTTTATCGCGCTGGGCGCCGCTGACTTGCCCTGCTGATTCTGTACATTCACGTGAACCTTATCATTGGACATAATTATATGTGAGGAAGCCGAGCTATATAAATCTTTATATATGAACAAGAAAACCCCTGCTGACCTTTTTTCCATCATTTGGCGAGGGTTACCCGAGGCCTAGAGGATTAGCGCCCCTTTCATGGGTGCTGCTCGTTCCTTCCCCTNCCCTGGNATTGTGGGTNGTCGGCCCCCTCCATTTCCTAGAGATCAACATATGGAGAATCATTGGGTTCTAGGAAAAATTGATAAAAATAGTGGGTTCCTTTATGGTGGGAGGATAGGAAAAGTAAGGTGAAGACTAATTGGGTNCATAGGNGGACTCGTGCCGGATCACGATGGTCCTCCATGTTTGCCATAACGAAGTAAATATCATTGACTCACGGTTATTGAGGCATGCCCTCTATTCACTCGATTATTATCTTCATTCGCTTATTAGTTATATATGAATCTAGCTTGCCGTTTACCTGTACCCGCATGTTAAGCATTATTTCCTTTTTTCCCATGACGCTCATGCTTAGCTTCACTGTAGCCTTCTCTCCCTCCGTGAATGTGCTTCCATACTCCGGCTCATCAAGGTAAACGCTCAGTATTTTTGAGCCGTGTATTAATGATGAAATGAATGACAAATCAAGTGAACCCCCCATCAGTTTTGCCTTTATATTCTTGTTAAGTAAGTGGGAAAGCGATGAGAGAAGCTTATAATCATATATTAATCCATTGAAGACGCCAAATGCCATTATTAGTATGATTACTGAGAATAACATG
>LOBW01000129.1 GCA_001516585.1 Thermocladium sp. ECH_B | reverse complement strand
GAATAATTTCTTGACCTGCGGATCAAGAGGCATGGATTGTTGTAGCCCCATCTTGTATTTAAATGTTGCTGCGATCCATATGCTTGCCCTCAGGTAATAGATGCCTCCAGCATTGAGCGGGTTCATTTGATCTATATTGGAGAGGAATGCTAAGCCTCACCATTGGGGGAAATTTAATGCGCTCCCCTTGTTTGTTCTTTTTCAATTATTATGGAACACATCCGACCTCCTTCCCCGCCCTTGAGGGCGAGGTTTGTCGTTCGTTTTATCCGTGNAGTAGGTTTGATTTGTGAGTAATTTGTAATATATTTCGAAAAAGGTTTTTACGTAAAAAGCAATTGAAAAGCATATGAAGACAAGTACAATAGCGATAGCGGTCGCCGTGGTCGTCATAGTGGCCATAGTGGCCGCGGTCCTACTGACAACGCACACCTCAACCCCAATGCAATCAACTACATCGCCTATGTCATCAACATCAACCACACCAATGCCCGCCACCACAACAACGACATCCATGCCGTCGACTTCGACAATGGCCTCCGGCGCCTCGTCAAGCCAACAAATGGAGCCGGAGCTGGTGCCGGTTGCCTCTGCATCGATTAACGTCACTTCATCAACGGGAGGAACGGTTAGGCTAGGTAACATAATAGCTGTGATTCGCCCAGGAACCAATGTCACATACAATGGACAAACATTAACTGAATACACATTCTCCATAATAGATTATAAGGTAATCGGCGTTGGCTTGCCTGCCTCCCTATCCATGTCTGATCCATCCATGGGCATGTACCCAGCTGAACCAATATACGCATTCGCCTATGCCGTGAATGGCCACGTATCGCCAGCCTATACATTCACGCAGCCAATAATAACGGTAATACGCATGCCGAATGGGTGGACAAGCTGGACGTGGCTTGGGTACACTCAGGAACCAAACGGCACACTAGTTGGGGGATCATACAAGTTCCCGAACTCCTATGTATATGCTGGCCCTGGGTTATTCGTTAATTACCAATTCGTGAAGCCGGTCCCATGGATATTCATATCAGGCGCTCCCCTCTCTAACATCAGCGCCACTTACTCAATGCAGATACCTGTGAATTCATCGCTGATGTCCTCAATGGCTCCAGAACTCATTCCGGTTGGATCAGCAACAGTAACCGTTAATGCCACTCAAGGCGCAGCCGTTGAGTTAGGTAATCTCCTAGCCATAATAACGCCGGGAACCTACGTGGAGAAGGGTAGCCAAATCATGTCTCAATACAACTTTAGCCTCGTATATCAAGCAATATATAACGTGCCTCCACTTAATGCTAGCACTGCCGGCTGGCCATTATTCTCATACGCGTTTGCAGTTAATGGGGAAATATCGCCGGCCTATACATTCGTTACCTCCAGCGGCAAACCAACCCCAGTGATAACAATAGCTTTCTTGCCTCCCACGTTCTGGACGTGGACGTGGCTTGGGTACACTCAGGAACCAAACGGCGTATTAATTGGAGGATCGTACAAGTTCCCCAATGTCTGGATACCGGGCGAGGACTACATAGTTAACGTCCAATTCGTGAAGCCAGTTCCATGGATATTCCTCGGCGGCGAAACCACAATAACCGGCCAAATGATGCCGCAATCAATGCCAAGCACGACATCCACGAGCACAATGACTAGCACGGCAACCAGCACAACGACCACCAGCAGCTACGTCTGGGGCGGCTAACGAAATCAAAACATAGAAATAAGAATAACTCAAAATTTCCCTCTTTCTTCCCTTTTTCTTCAATTACTTCATTTTAATTTATTAGGCTGACCTCCTCCCCGCCCTGAAGGGCGAGGCTTTCCGCCCCCTTAACCCCCATTTCTGTAATGATGAAACGCGTCAGGCATTAATTATGATATTAATTCATGCTTGCCTTAATTCGCCTCAAGTCCTCCTCCATTTTTTTCCGCCTCTCCATGCCGGC
>LOBW01000128.1 GCA_001516585.1 Thermocladium sp. ECH_B | reverse complement strand
CGAGCGCCATGTCGTCCTCCAGCGTAACCTCTGGGTGGAACCTTATACCGCCCTTATACGGACCAAGCGCATTATTATGCTGAACCCTATAGCCCTCGAGGAACATCATAGCTCCATTTATCTTGATCGGTATTGATATGGCTACTATTCTCTGGGGTCTAGATAGGTAATCCAGCAATTGTTTTTCCAGTTTCCCCATCTCAATTGCCCTCCTCAGTATTGTTAAAGTATCCTGGAGGAACTCGGAATGAATTGGTGCACCAAATATAGTGCTCATTTGCTATTACCGTAAATTAATCCTATATAGTTATTTATAAATATTGCTTATGTAAACTAATATAAAAAAATAGTATAACTTCAAGCAGAAGCACCTGTCTGGAGCAGGATCCAATAGAAGCCATAGTAGTGGACTTAAGATGCGGAGCAAATCTTACTTAATTCAATAATAGAAATATTTATTAGAGCAATAAGGAACCCGCGCATATGGAGTACTCTATTCTCGGCAATGACTTGCAATTAGTGAAGGTTATAATGGGGGATGGGGAGGGCATTTACGGAGAGGGAGGACACCTACTCTACAAGACGCCCACAGTTAACCTAACGGCGAAAGCTACAGGTGGAATATTAAGCGGCTTAAAGAGGGCGGTGACAGGCGCCTCATTCTTCGTACTTGAATTAACTGGACCAGGAGAAGCAGCATTCGCAGGCAGCACTCCTGGAAAAATAATTCAGATGCAGCTTGGAGATGGGGAAGCGGTGCTGGCCGAGCATGGATCCTTCCTTTTCGCTGAGAACCAGGTTAAGTATGATGTGAACCTAGCTCGATTAACGGCAGGAATATTTGGCGGTGAGGGACTCTTTCTAGCTAAGTTCATAGGACCCGGCAACCTCTTCCTACATGGAACAGGTCACGTCCATATGATTCAGCTTGGGGACGGCGAGGAAGTAGAGGTTGAGGCTGGACACTTATTGGCGTTTGATGCCGGCATGCAGTACGGCATAAAAAGAACCGGTGGCTTAAGAACAATGTTCCTAGGAGGCGAAGGCATTTTCTTCGTCAATATAAGAGGCCCTGGAAGGGTCTGGGTCAGGAGCATCTCATTAGCTGCATTAGCAGCAGCATTGTCACGTGACATGCCGTGCCCAGCCAGTTGCCGTAGCCAAGTACAGGAAACAAGGGAACCAGGCGTAACCTTCAGGATCTAGCAACGATCTCTTCCTAAACTCCTAAAAAGNCTAAACCAATAATTCTACTTCTGATCTCTTCCCCCGCCCTTCATGGCGGGGATTATCGTTCTTCTTATCAAAGGGGAAAGAGGTATAGGATTGAATTATTTGCTTAAGGAAAAGAATATAAGGANGGAGACGCGAATACAGTGATGAGTTGGGGCATTCGCGACTTAGAGGATGCAATAAATGAGGCGGAGGGATTCCATATTCAGCTACTCAAGGCAGCTTCATCCTCCCCTCTCGGAGGAATTGTTCTATTGGATATAATGCTAATGGAGCGGCCAGGCGAATTTGGACGAGTCTTAAGTAGCATAGGTCAAAGCACGGGAAGAACACTACTAACAGCCTATGCAACGGTCAAAAACCGCGGGGGAGGGGGGAGAAGTTTTGGGGTTGCTATTCTCATTTATCCAGCACGTGATGAGACTGATGCCGTGAAGATCGTGGATGCGGCAAGAAGCGCTGGCGCAGTAATAGTTAGTGCGCATTTCATCTTGGCTAAGGAAGTGGCAAGGAGTTGATGAAGATAACGGCAGGTCTCGCCTTTTGGGATGAGGATTTTTAATCTTGCACCTCTGGGCCTCCTCCGCTCTGAAGGGCGGGACCCACCGTTTGTTTTTTATCAAAATTGTTTCTCTGTGATGAGAAGCAATGCATGAGGCTCACTTCAAATCCATTTTTAGGGTTCATTGGTTAGTTTCTCCACTATTTCCTTGTATCCTATTGATGAGAGGAATTCAAGCACTTCATCTAAACGTGGTCCAGAG
>LOBW01000127.1 GCA_001516585.1 Thermocladium sp. ECH_B | reverse complement strand
ATGCCAGAAATCACGGACATATACATTAGGAGACTTGATGATGGCTTTGTCGTCCATGTGAATCACGAGGAGCTTGGGCTTATGCGCGTAGTCATCGGTTGGGAGCCGTATGAGTTAATCGTTAGGAGGGGCTTGAGGAGGGTGGTCAAGAAGGTAACGCCCAATGACTTCGACGCCATAAGCTACCTCTTTAGGCGCTTCGCCATTAGAATGAAAACACCAATAACCACTCACAACCCAATGCCTGACTTGGTGGATCCGGAGTTTAGGATTAGGATTGCCGTAACCTCAGACCCAATTGGTAGACCTATGCAGTGGGCCTCAATTAGGGTACTCCCGAGGAGACCCAGGTTAATCACTGAATTAATTAGGAACAACATGATTAGCATAGACCAAGCAGCACTATTGTGGCTGCTGGCTGATTACAAGGTCCCCATCTTGTTCGTAGGCCCAATGGGTGCTGGCAAAACAACATTACAAAACGCGATTGCGTTCTTGCTTGTTGATAAGGTGATTGCCCTGGTCATGGACGTAGTCGAGCTGTACTTGCCATTCCATCGGGTTGTTTTGCCGATGCTGGAGAGGAGGGCGTTTGCTAGGGGCATCGAATCGATTGATAAGGTCAAGCTCATAAGCCATGCGTTGAGGTCAGGCGCCGACATTATTTTGGTTAATGAGGCTAGGGAGGACAGTGAATTCAGGGCATTGCTTGAGGCCATGACCCTTGGTCATGGCACAATAACCACATTCCACGCGTATGACTACGAGGATGCGGTTACTAGGCTTAAGGTTAAGGGCTTTATTGATGCCGAGAGGTTTTTGAACGAGGCAGTCGTTGTCGAGGTGGCTTTGACTAAGGAGAATGTTAAGGACGAGAGTGGTATTGTTAGGGTTGTTCATAGGAGGTTTGTTAGGTCCATAAGGAATGCGGATAGGCACATGGAGGTGCTAACTAGGGATTACGGCAAGGACGTTATCGATAAGCAATTGCATTACCGAGTCGAGTTCCTAACCAAGGCGTTGGAGCTGAACCCAACGCCTGAGCAATTAGCGTCTTTGCTGTACGCATTCTACAAGGATCCAGAGGCTATCCTGGCTATGAAACCCTCGGTGGAGGCGGTTGAGACCTTGAACCTGCCCAAGCTCGAACTACCCAGTGAGGTTTTGAGCCTCGATGGTGAGGTTGAGGGGCTTTTTAAACAAAGCCAGTGATTGGTGATGCTGGTTCCTAGGCTGGCCACAATTACATACTTCAGTGGTAGGAAGGGTGGGACTGGTAAGTCCACGATAGCCAGTAACCAAGCCATTGCCCTATCAATGGCATTGAAGACCAACACCGTCCTCATAGACTTCGGCATAGACTCAACACAAACAAGCTCCAGGCTTTTGGGGATTAATCCAGATAGGCCTGGCGCACTGGACTTCATGCTTGGTTTGGTCAAGGACGTGAACCAAGTCCTCGTTAGGAGCAATGTGGTGCCTAGCGTGTTCGTGATACCGCCGGGCTCATTGAAGTCTTGGGATTTGTGGGGTTCTTCGATGAGTGTGAACCAAGCCTTCAATGCGTTGAGGAATCTCGTGATAACAGCCTCTAGGTTGACTAATGCCCAGGTTGTGGTTATTGACTTGCCTGCGTCAATTGATGATGTGGTTGTGATGCCCGCACTCATCAACTCGAACATCATTAACTTGGTCATGGACTACGCGAACTACGCAGACATAGTACTGGCTGAGTTGGATAACAGCATAGTTAGGCCAATGATGGATAAACTTAAGTTGAACCCTATTGTTAATGTTGTCCTAAACAAATTGTTGCCTGGCTTGGACGCTGTGGAGGCTAAGGCTAGGGCTTTTGCACACAATGGTGAGGTGTTTGTACTGCCAACAAGCCCAATCGTGCAGTACCTAACATCAACGCTGAAGCCCTTTGTGTTATATGAACCCAAGGGTTCACTGGAGAGGTACATGAAAGAGTTCAACAGGATGATTAATGAATTAACAAGGCAGGTGAAGGCGC
>LOBW01000126.1 GCA_001516585.1 Thermocladium sp. ECH_B | reverse complement strand
GACGCCTTAGCCGAGTTACGGAAAAGCGGCGCCGCAATACTATTAACTACCCACTACATAGAGGAGGCGGAGTTACTTAGTGATGAGGTTTTCATAATAGATGCGGGGACCATAGTACGGCGAGGCTCTCCTCGAGACTTGCTCTCATTGGTTCCGGAGGATGCGGTGGTGGAGGCTTACGGGGGCTCGCTTGATTTGGATGAGAGACATGTAAGGCTGGGCAACAGGTATATAATATACGTCGATCCATCAATGGCCGGCCCGCTTTCATCCGAATTGATCAGGCGAGGCATGACAGTCACCGTTCGCAGAAAAACTCTTGAGGATGCGGTGATTTATTTACTGGGGGGCTGGAGGGAGGAGGCGGATGAGTAGGATCAATAATTTACTAACTCAGTTGAGGGGTTCCCTCGTCATTGCTTGGATAAATGGTTGGCTAGCCATGACTAGAATGCCGATATGGCTCGTCTCATCCCTAACGGCTCCCATCTCCATTGCATTGATGATTATATTCTTCGGGGGTTATCGATACTTGGGGATAGGATTGATAGGCGGCATATCCATGTTAATAGGAGTTAATGGGGTTGGATTGGTCGGCGACGGCGCCTTCTACAGGTTAGAGTTGAAGTTTCAAAACATGTTAATAGCTACACCCCTGACCCCAGTTAGCTACACGCTTGGGCTCGGCCTCTCCTCCCTGATTTACTCCATGCCCGGCATAGCCATCATGATTGGGATACTCGCATATAGGGGAATAATAACGCCCTGGAACTCCGCGCCAATTGCTGCGTCCCTCTTCGCCGAGTGGTTATCCACATCAATGCTTGGATTCACGATATCCACATACTTGAGGGACACTAGGTATGCCTGGGCAATAGGAAATATACTTGGATTCGTTTTGGGCACATTATTTCCAGTGTTCTATCCAGCCACAATACTCCCAATTCCTTATATAGCCATTGCCTCCCCCGTCAGCGATGCCTCTATAGTGATCCAATATGTGAGTGGAGTCGCCAGGTATAATGTGGATCTCCCGCTTGCGGCAGCTACATCCCTTGCCGCTCAAGCAACGATATTCATCCTACTAGCCATATATAAATCAAGGTGGAGAAGCAATTAGTTGGGTGGATTAGCCGGCCGCTGCCTTATCTGGAGCAGCCCTATGATCATGAGTATGAATCCGGCAATGGATAGGGGTGGTCCAATGTATGGAATGATCGCCAATATGTAGAGAATGGCTCCGATGCGGATCAGGTCGGATCCGTAATCTTCCCCCAACCTATAGTAGCCTATGACGAGCAGTATGAGGCCCACAAGCGACAGCGCTCCCCCAACTAGTATTAGGATCATGGATGGAATCAATGCGATCAATGCCGTGGCCGGTTGTTGCTGCGCGATTCCGAGAGTCGGCACCGAGTTGATCTGATTGGTCGAAATCAGTTCCTTCATGGCATTGATGAGTAGATAAAGGCCGGGAAGCGCCGTTATTGAGCCTATGGGAATCAATAAGGCGCCTATCTTCGCCGGGGAGTACTTGGAATTGATCTTGCTTAGTTCCGCAAACCCCAGGTACTGAAGTAGGGCTGCCATAATCGTCACCCCCATTCCGATCGCTATCAATACATTTAATGAATTGAACACGTTGATCAATGCATTGATGCTTGGGGAAGAACTTGATTGAGTCATCACCAATCGAATTAGGGACCCATACATGGTAACGACTGCCACTGCACCTGTTGCGATGCCTCCCACAAATCCGACCAATAAGCCGCTCACCAATCTAGTGATTGCCCTTGATGCCGAGCTCATCATGCGATTGGGAAGCGGCTTGCTTAAAAATTTTTCAACTAATTCGGGCGAACCCATGCCGAGCTATAATTAATGGAGTTACAAAAGATGGGGATTAAGGGGAGGGCCTCGCCCTTTAGGGAGGAGGTCAGTGCTTCTTGCTTTGGAGCTTTAGTATTGCCTCGGCTAAGTCGCCGTTGCTTTCCCTCAGTGCCTTAATTGCCTCGTCCCTGGTTACGCCGGTTTGATCCATTATTAGCCTAACATCATCCTCGGACACGGGGGTCTCCTCTTGGGG
>LOBW01000125.1 GCA_001516585.1 Thermocladium sp. ECH_B | reverse complement strand
GATAAGTCAGGAACAGCAATGAACCTAACCAACGACTGAGGTATGCCAACACCAACAAGCCTTTGGGCCAGTGATTGTGGCCCAACGACGTAGATTGGCGTGCTTAGGCTGATGTTTATTGGTGAGCCAATAGGCGTTGGCGCATTGAAACCAATCCTTGTCTGCGTTACTGGCTTATTGGTTACATGGGTTAGGGGCAGTACTGAGACTATTGTTGCGACCAAAACCGCTGCGGCGATTAACGAAACAACCCAAACAAGCCTAGACCTAGACCACATGCGGGATTTACTTATTCCACGGGACCTTTTTATTTTTTTTTTTTTTACTCCGGCTGTTCATAAAAAGTGAGCCGAGCTAGGGTTGAAATAATTGGCGTGAGTGGCCTTTTATGCCTAGGCGTGGTTGTTGTTTTGTGGCAGTACAGACATCCATCCCTGCGTTGCGGGTGGTGTTGATGGCTTCCTGTCGAGGGTTGTTAATGAAGTTGTTGATTACCTGGGCAATAGTGATGTGCCTAGTCGCGTGCTTAGGGATGGCATTAATAGGAGGGTTAGCAATGCCGTGACTAAAATAATGGGTGTTATGCTTGTTAAAGGCCATAGGTGGCCCACAACAATTGGGTCCATACTATCAAGGACAGCCCACGTGCTATTCAAGGAATCAGCATTAAGCGTGATGCATGGTAGGTTATTTGCCTTGGGTGTTTTCTTGTTCCCGCCGTCTCCTTCTCGGCGGCTTCCTCGTGGGCCGTCTCCAGCCGTGGGAGCGGTCTCCGCCTGTCGCCTGGGGTTCATCCCTGACTCCCCCTCGCCGAAGGCGGCCCTAATGGTCCCCTTCGCCAAGCTCATCGGGTTCATTCCACCAAACCCACCACTTCACCCAAAATTTAAACGTTCCACCGGCACCAAACGAAAACAAACAACACAAACAATCGAGAAGACGGAAACAGCCCATTGACTACACGGAGTTCATCCAGGGAAGGCGTGTGTTGGGTTTGATTTGCTATGATGGTTAGCCCATCATTGGTTTGTGGGTTTAGGTCAAGTCCCATTCGCGGTCAAGTCGGCAACGTACTCCCTAATCGAGGTCATCGATTAATCAAGGCCTTGCTTAAAAGGCAAGGATAAAGGGAAAGGTTTTGTTTTGATTGTTTGCGGTTAAGTTGTTGTTCATGGTGGGCCTNCGCAATAAAATGGCTCGAGTGTGCTCCATGATGTGACCCCACTCACGTATCCCGATTGTTCGTAGAATCCGTACGATGCTGATGTTAAGCCTATGCCTGAGCCTTTTGGTTGTGCAAAGAGCCACCAACCTCCATCAACCCAAATGTACTCATAGGTGTTGTTGTAATAATAACAAGGTCCGATAGGCACGATCTGCGAGCTAGTCATAACCTTAGCACTCATGTAGACTGGCAGGTAGGCGTACTGCTGGGAACTTGAGAAGCTCGGCATAATCCAATTTGGCGTTGGGTCCTCAAAATCGTTGTAGTAGTTATTATTTGGCGTGTTTGCGTTGTTGAGGTTAAATGTCCAAGTGACGTTACCGGCGGGGTAACCGTAAGCCTGCGTTGATGGGCCGTAATTAAGGCTTATACTCTCACTGCCACTGGGTACGGATATGGAGTAGCTAGTCGTTGAGGATGTTGGTTGAGGTTGCACACTACCCGTACTATATGGACCCTCGATTATTGAGTTTGTTATTGATTCGTTGTAGTACTCATAGCTGGTGTAGTAATCAATTGTGCCGGTTTCGCTCAAAACCTCACCGCCATTGTTGGTCATGGTTGATGTTGGATCATAACCAACATAGCCATAGACATAGAGAGGCACGTAGGAAGGCGCTGCAACTATGACTTGGGTGCTTACCTCTAGGCATGTGTCATAGTAGAACGTGCCATTACCATCACTATAACCCTGAACACCGCTATCTATAGTACCGTACCAGTTTAGCATTGGAAGTAGCCATATGAAGTAGTCGTTGCTTGACTCATAAACGCCTGAGCTCACTGAGGCGGCGTTTTGGTAGTACTGGGAGTATATGTAACCACACACGTCCTCGGGATCCTGCGATGGGGAGGATGATTGTAGGTTTGCCTTAATCATGCTGAGGCTGAACCCGGCACCATTCACTTGACCTCGGCTTATCGGCAAATGCTTCAATACCGTGTAGGTCATTATCGCCTTCACCATGTACCTCGGCATCACTGGCCAAATGACTAGGTAATACGGACCGCCAAAGGCCACTGCCAAGGCATCCTTGCTCCCTACCGGTATTGTTGGGAGTGCAATTAGGTATTCACTTGATGCAAGTATGCCGTACTTCCTTGCCCATGTGTAGGCTAGTAGGTACTCCATTGTTGGTAGGTTGCTTGTGTTTCCATAGAGTATGACCAAGTCACCCTTGG
>LOBW01000124.1 GCA_001516585.1 Thermocladium sp. ECH_B | reverse complement strand
GCTTGAAAGAATCAGGATGCTTCGGAGAGCACTGTCGAGGAGAAGGTTTCTCTCGAAGAACTGGCTTAAAGCGAAGCGGAGGCCCGCTAAACAGCACGAGCGTGTTAAGGATTTCAGACGGGACTTGTTCTTTAAACTCGGGGCTCAACTTTCACAGGAGTACGACCTCTTGGTGTTAGAGGATTTGGATGTCCGGGGCTTGGTTCAAAAAGGCGTAACCAAGAAGAGGAGGATGCGGCTGTACGACTCCTCTTTCTCAGAGCTTAGGAGAATCTTAGGGTGAGAGTTTGTGAAAAGAGGGAAACAGGTTTTACCTGTCCCTTCTTACAACTCTTCACGCGAGTGTTTTCTGTGTGGAGGAATCAACCAAAGCTTGACTTTGGATGACCGAGTGTTTCACTGCCCCCACTGCGGTTTCACCTTGGACCGCGACCTCAACGCTTCTCTTGTTCTCTTGAAGAGGTCAGGGTTGGTGCCACCCGCTGTGCCTGTGGAGTTTCGCCCAATACCTCCTCTCCCATCCTTGGGGTTGGTGGAGAGGGGGAGGCAAGGTGGGGCTATGATTCAGGAAGCTTCCGCCTTCAGGCGGAGGTAGCTCACAGGGAAAAGTTAATCTAGTATATACGTTTTCTTCCAATAATAAGTGGACTTGGAAAATGGTTTCGGAGAGCGACTCCGCCAAAAATATCTCTGGCAACACCCTGAGAGTATATGTTTATGTGTTAAAGAATGGTCCAAGTGAGCTTAGAGAGGTTCAGAGGGGGCTCGGCTTCTCAACACCCTCACTAGCCTCCTATCACCTCACCAAACTCATGAAGGCTGGGTACATAAAACAGGATGAGGAGGGACGATACGTCGCGAACAGGGAGGCCACACCCAGCCTGCTAGAAGAGTACAGCAAGGTGGGCGCCTTCCTAGTACCAAACATGCTATTCTTCGCAATCTTCTTCACAATACTCATAGCCTACTTCTCATATCGCGCACTCACCAGCCTAAGCCAAACCTATGTGTATTATCTAGCAGCAACATCCATCGCCATGTGCGGTGCATACTGGTACGAGGTCGTAAGAGCCTGGAGAAAACTCATCGGCATACGCTAACCATAGTGCGTAATACCCGGGGACTACTAGTAAATACCGTAAAGCTCGGCTCTGAACGCATAACACATATTTATCACTTGGTCGAAACTTGAAATGGGTAATAGTATTTGGTGGTACAATTCAAGATGAGGTGCAAGAAATGTGGCGCTTACTCCGACGTGACGAAGTATGTGGTCACCCCAACTTACGTATTCATCGCGCAAGTATGTGGGCACAGGCACTTTATTGATACACAGAAGCTCGAATCCGAACTCGCTGAGCTTGGGGTTAGAGACAAACTCATAATCGAGGAGTTAACACTCAACCTAACACGCCCCCGAAACTACCCCACAGGGGAAGGAAAACACGAGTAGGCGCACAACCTTGTCATTTAACCTAAGATTCACCCTTTCAAAGCCGGGAAGAAACCTGATAATAGCCATAGTAGCCGGCCTAGTAGCCGGGGTAATACTCAATGTACTAAACTTATTATATTTATTCGTTCAATTCAACGCGCTCGTCGAGAGCGGCTGGGTCGTACCAATATTCACATCGATATTCGTGGTGGCCCCCGGTCTTCTCGGCTTCGTCGACGTGTTCTTTAACGCCATAGCCGTATACTTCTTAGACCCACTACTCTCAAGCGTGTACAGTGATAGACAGTACTATACTGTGTTTCTAGTGACCGCGGTCTTCGGAAACATGCTAAGCCTACTCAACGGCCCCAACGTAGTCAGCTTCGGCGCCTCAGGGGGAATCTTCGGGCTAATCGCGGGAGCACTAACATTCGACTACGCCTATAATAGGAGGGTGAACCCAGCCTTTCTCGGATGGTTCCTATTTGTGTTCATATACAGCTCCTTCGGCTCCGCGGATGTCTACGCCCACCTTGGTGGATCACTTATGGGTCTACCATTAGGCTACTATCTAGGCTCAAAAAGGAGGAGGAGGGAGATTGGCGCCGTAGCCTGGAGATATGGTTATCCGTGAACAACCACGCCTTTAAAGGCGGAGCTTTTCGCTTCAACCACCACCCAAGCTCAACCCTCACTACAGTGTTACGGAGCCCCCAGCAGGGTTTCACTCTACGTAGGCGCACGTAGGTATGCGTCCGCACACCTGACGTACGCGTAGTGGAGCTTGGGCTTCAGTGCATCATGCAGGGACCTCACGGGTTCACTGGTCCCCTTCAGCTCAGCCCCTGTCAGGACGCACCCACCCACCACTCCCGGTGGGGAGCGCCCTCCAATCCATCCTCAGTCAGCCTCACCCTCCTCCCCCCCATGTGTGTGCGTGTACCCCTCCCTCAGCCAGCCAGCGGAGGTCTTGGGTCTCTATCTACTATCACCCTACTGCCCATGCACAACCGGATCATTCAAATCCAGAAATCCATATAAACCTATCTATTTTGA
>LOBW01000123.1 GCA_001516585.1 Thermocladium sp. ECH_B | reverse complement strand
TCAGCCCAATCCCCGGGAGTTATTGAACCAACTATTTGACCTTGCGAGTTAAGTATGTGGAGCTTACTCCAATCCACTGCTCCTATGAATGATACTTGAAGCAGCACATATATTGCCATTACTAATATGAAGCCCAGTATTGTTCCCCAAACCACATCTGTGGGTTTCTTGGCTTCGCCGCTGAATTCTATTCCCTGCCTAAAGCCTAAGTACGAGTAGGCTATTCCGGTCGTCGGTATTGCTAGGAATACTGCAGCCATGCCGTACGGAATGAAGCCNCNCGGCAGCGATGTGAAGTTAGCGCTATGCATTGCTAATCCCATCAATAAAATGAATGTTAGGGACGGTATAATGACTTTCCACCACCCAACGCCGGTATTAGTCTTGCCCATTACATGAACTCCGTACCAATTAAGCAAGAAGAAGAAAATTGTAAGCAACGCTGCTACTACTACTCCTAGAGGAGTTATGCCGCTAGATGTATAGAGGGCTGGAATGTAGGTCGACATATAGGTCACCGCAGCTATGGCCTCGCTGGGAGCCACCGTCACTGCGCTGAGCAAATATGACCAGGCCAGTATGAAGGATGCAAAGCCACCGTAGGCATATTGTGGGTACCTGACTATTCCGCCGGTCTTTGGAAGCATCCCGCCTATTTCCGAGAAGGTGAGGGCTATGAAAATCATTAAGAAGCCCGCGATTATCCAGGAGAGTATTGCCGCAGGTCCCGCGGCGGTGGCTGCCCCCATGGAGCCAAAGAGCCAACCGCTTCCTATCATTGCGCCGACCACTAGGAACGCTATATCCCATCTACCCAATGCGCGTCTCAGCATTTTATCCGATTGCTCCGCCTCAGCCTCGCTTATCTTTCTTTCATTTCCTGGATTTTGTTCTGGTCCAGGCACTTAGTTATATAGATTATAGGTTTTTAAGCTTTATTGGTATTTTTTACAAGTAAAGCATATTCTGCTCGACATAAGTAAAGATTATGATGCATTCAATGCGATTAATTTAGCTAAGAATTAGATAATTACGGCTAGATTGACCACATTTAATTGAAAATATAATCACAAAGCAATACATCAGCGCAGAAATATCATCACTTACTCAGCTCATCCCATCATCATCAATACAACGTGAACTACTCCGCTTTGGGGNTCCCTGCCTCATGACCCAACTTGCCAGCATTTAAACATTGAAGCAGGACCCCAAGCTCACCAAGGGTATTTCCACGCCACATTTTTAAGAATATGGATGATGATTCGCCTATGGCAATCCCCTGAGCCGCACTAGAAATACTGGTGCTAAATTATGGATTGCAGGTAAGGAATGGATAATAATGCGGCCGCCACTATGGTAATGGTCCATAAGCCGTACTCTCTCTCATGAATGACCTTAAATCCATCAAGAGGCGGAACCGGGATCATATTCATTAAGCCCAACCAGGCATTAATGGCGTATGGAATATAGAAGACCGGGGATCTCCAGATATATACGTAAAGCACTAGAAATATCAGCGAGAAAAACACATTAGCAAGGGGACCCGCGGCTGAGATCAGTGCGGGATCCCGCTGGCTTGGCTTGCTGCTTCTAGTCCTATAGCCTATATGAACGGCTCCTGCTATACCCATGGGTATCTTAACCACCGAGGTTAATGCCAACATGACTAGGCCAAGGGGCCACATCCTATAGCAAGCTATATATCCAAGGCGACGCGCTACATATCTATGCATTAATTCATGGCCCATGAAGCCGGNGCCCACCGCTATTAACACCGCTACCGCAATTACGTATATTGGGTAAATCCCATAGAACACCACTATAAATGCACCATATGTAACCGCCAATGAAATAATCATTTGCCTAACTTCATCTGGGCAAGCACTGCTTATTCGCCTTATCATGGGAAGGATAAGCCTATTATTAAGTTAAAAAAGCTTAGGTTTTTATTATGGGTAAACATTAAGCCACCGGAAACATAATGGAGAGGTACATTAGGCAGATACCGCTCCTTGGACGGAGCGGGCAAGCACGACTTAGGAAAAGCTCGGTGGGAATTATAGGGCTTGGAGGACTTGGGTCAATAATATCAATGTATCTCGCTGGAGCCGGCGTGGGTAAATTGCTGCTCATAGATTTCGACACTGTTTCCTTAACGGATCTACACAGGCAATTATTATATACCATTGATGATATTGGCAAACCAAAGGCTCTAGTCGGCATGAAGCGGCTAGCCGAAATCAATAGTGAAGTTCATGTTGATGCCGTGAATGATGCCATCACAAGCGAGGAGAAGGCTGATGAGGTGGCCAGAGAAGTCGACATAATCGCATTGGCCGTGGATAACTGGAAAACTAGGCAGCTGATAAATGCGTCAGCAATACGTAGAGGGAAACCAATCAGCCATGGAGCAGTAAATGGTTGGATTGGAACGGTAACCACTATTTATCCAGGCAAGACGCCATGCTTAAGGGAATTAAGCAGCCTTGGAGCAGGGGCTGGGGATAACATTTCTTGCTTGGCAGGTGACTGCAGCTCAATAATTGGCCCCGTGGCTGGAGTCATTGCATCAATACAATCAAGCGAAGTAATTAGAATCGC
>LOBW01000122.1 GCA_001516585.1 Thermocladium sp. ECH_B | reverse complement strand
TCATATATTAATCCATTGAAGACGCCAAATGCCATTATTAGTATGATTACTGAGAATAACATGTCGATTATTAAGGACACAATCATTGGTTCCCACCCAATTCATGAATCAAGGCATCCCGGGTCCTACTGGGGAGCTCGGGTATAGGCTTGGCGCCGAACACCACAGTGACGAAACTAACGTCTCCGCTCCACCTTGGAATCACGTGAATCGCTGCATGCGGCTTATTCATTATCCCCACATTGAATCCCTGCGGGTTATATATGTGTCGCAGTGCCCTCATCATTGTTGCGGTCTCCTTCAGCATGGCGTAGAGCTCCTCCTGGGATAAAGCCATGAGGGGCTTATGTTCGTTACTAATGATGATTATGTGGCCATTATTGAATGGCTTTGGATTAACCTTAACGCTATACATTGAAGCCGACTTAACGAGGTGCTCCCTATCTATACTGCATAAAAAACAGGAATGTTTGTATTTGATCCCGGGAATATGCATGAATAAATTACTTAATGGGTATCTTTATGCTTAACTCCTTAGCTAATTCCTTATACCTATTCCTAACCGTAACCTCGGTTACTTGAGCCGCCTGGGCAACCTCCTTCTGCGTCCTGACCTCGCCCTTGAGTAGCGATGCTATGTATACGGCTGCAGCAGCCAATCCAGCGGGGTCTTTCCCAGCCGTTAANCCCTTCTTCTTGGCCTCATCAAGTATCTTGAGGGCCTCTCTCTGTATTTCGCCGCCGAGCCGTAATTGCTCCACTATCTTAGGCACGTATTGCTTCGGGTCGCTGAGGGGAAGCCTCACTCCAAGCTCCCTAGCTATTAACCTGAAGCACCTGGCCACCTCCTTTCTTGATGCCCTCGTGAATTGGGATATCTCGTCAAGACTTCTCGGGGTCCCTATTTTCCTGCATGCCATGTATAGGCACGCCGAGATTATTGCCTCAACGCTTCGCCCCCTAACTAGTCCCTTCTCTAGCACGTCCTTATATATAGTCATTACCTCCTCCTCGCAGGCCTTCGGTATGCCTAACTGGAACGAGACCCTCTTCAACTCATTCTCTGCCTGCACTAGGTTCCTCTCATAGCTTGTCTGTATTCTGACCCTTTGCTGCCACTTCCTGAACCTGAGAACCTCTAGTTTCCTCTTTATATCAAGCTCCCGACCACTATAGTCCTTCGTGGTCCAATTTATGGTTGTGGTTAATGCCTCGCTAGTTAATCTACTGACTGGACCACCTGTTCTAGCCCTTGAGTCCCTCTCCTCAGGCGTGAATGCCCTCCACTCTGGTCCAAGATCTAGAATATGCTCCTCCAGCACATAACCGCACTTGGCGCAGACTATTTGGCCATTCTCAAAGTCATATATGAATGTAGTGGAGCCACAGCTGGGGCATACTAACTTCTCTCCGCTCTCCTTGACGAATTCCATTTCGTTGCCGTTGCGTAGCATCTTGAACTTATCAAGGGTTTTCCCGGATCCCTCGTTTCCCGAACCCGAATCTTGGGAGTTTGAGTTCATCATCATTCCACTCATTTTAAACTTTTTGCTTGAAAATATCAAGCCATTTATAAACCTTTCTCTTATTATAATGACGATTAATCAAGCATGCATCAATGCATTAGTTTAGGCAATTCACACATTAGATGGATAAACTACAAGCGAAAAACACATGCAAAATAGTTAAAAATAGGAACACCAAGACATTCACCTAACCGCCCTTAATTATAAGAAGAACGCAATCCTCGTCATTCATGGTATCTGAATTGCGACTAAAATGACTTGAGGAAGGCTATGGATCATAAAATGGCCAACAAGCCTCGCCCCTCAAGGCGGGAAGGAAGCCAGTTCAGTAATTGAGGAGCAAAATCGCAGTTCATTTTATCATAATAGATTAGCATTCATTAAACTAGCACGGTACTCCACGGTTCTCGAGGTCCACCCCTTAAGGATCTAGGGTTTTCCAGCCTCCATTATGACGAGGGAGGCAAGAGCATCCACCAATAGGTTAGAGAGCGGCACCACTAATAACGTGACCAGGTAGACAGAGTATAATTGAGCAAGTTCAGTGTATAGTAGCCAAGCATTGATCGCCATATCAATTATAAATATTAATACTCCTATCTTTACATTAATGGGGCCCACAAGGTAATCGAAGAGCGATAACATTGCGAAGAATAGAGTTAAGGTCACTAGCGATAATGATGAGAACACATATATTCCAGAGAAGGGGTAAATACCGTAGAGTTCCTCTATTATCACCAACAGCATGACCTCTAAGCCGCGCATGCCGCTCATCACGCCATAAAGCCTATACATCAAGGCAAACCCATAATTATCCGGATTATAAAAGTTAAGTGAGGAGGAATGCTGCACCAGAAAGTAGGTAGACTTAAGGTTCTAAACATTGAAAACCAATATTATTTGGAGTTAATTAACTAATTTGATTTCCGCCAAATGGTGAAGGCCCAATCCCCAGGGACACATCATCTTCAAGCGATGTTTCCGTTATCAGCATCGCGAGAGTTCATCAAACTGGCCTCATCCCCGGCCCTAAAGGGCGAGGTTTGTCATTCGTTTTATATGCATGGGGGAAACCTCGCCATTTATGGCGGGGATGAGTTGGAGGAAATAACTTTATTAGTGATGTTTTTGTTTTTCTGATGCCCATCGTGGGGTTTAGGTTTAGAGCATACACCGACTAACGTTGAGGGCGTTAAAGGCCCAGTTGAAGTTGCGTGAGAGGCGTGCAACGCCCTTCATTGGGCAAGGCGTGCAGGGCGGGAGCCGCCCGTGGCGCCCGTGATCCGCCCACTACTCGTGATGATGGGCAAGGCGGGGCAAGGAAGCGGGAAGCCCCTTAAGGGCGGGGTAGCTCACCAAGGCAGTGTATGGCTTAATTATGCTTCAATACATGATT
>LOBW01000121.1 GCA_001516585.1 Thermocladium sp. ECH_B | reverse complement strand
TAGTAATTAGCTTGGGTACCTCTATATGCGTCGCCCTTAAATCGCCGCTTAATGCCCCAATCGCATTCACCACGGCATCTGCGCCATTAATTATGTTTCCTAAGTCGTTCGTTAATGGATCGATCTTAACTAGTTCAGCCTTATTTCTCAATAGTGATGCATACTCGCGCTTTAGTGGGGTTAGGTTCCTGTATGTGACCAGGACCTCGCCCATGCTTGATAACTCAATAGCTAAGTGAGTGGCTATAAAGCCGAGCCCGAATACTATTATTCTCACTGGTAATTACCTTGGGAATTACTAGCCCTCTACTGGATCTGGGGGGTGGCTTTGGCCTTAAAATCATCTGGTGATACTGGTAAGTCGCCTGTGGGCGGTATTTCGCCGCGTTCCCTGAGTACTTGTCTAGTTAATAGCCAGAATATTAGGGCAAGGCTTCCCCTGCCTTTATTATTGCATGGAATCATTAAATCAATGTAGTTCGGGTCATTATCGGTATCCACTAGCCCTATCACCGGTATACCCGTTGCCGCGGCTTCTTTAAGGGATTGGATATCGGTCTTGGGATCCGCGATTATCAGTAGTTCCGCATCCATATAATTATCAAGGGATGGATTAGTGAATGAGCCCGGAATAAATCTGCCGGCCACGACCTTGCAGCCCACAAACTTGCACATCATCTCCATGGGCTTGAATCCATATGGTTTGACCGAGTGGGCCACGATCTTGGATGGGTCATACCTAGTCATCATTTTAGCGGCTATCCTGATCCTCTCATCTATCTTCTTCAAATTAAATATCCTCAATCCATCGGGCCTCACCGAGAATATGAAGCCCCGCTTAATTAGGTAATTATTTGATATCTTAGCGCCAAGCCTAACGCCGGCCGCCATGTACTTCTCAATCGGGACAAGCAGCTCCTCCCCACTCACTTGCTCCTCCTTTTTATCGCTCATTACGCCATGGGTAAATGATTGGTATTTAAATTTTGCCGCCTCAAGCGAAGCATAAAATTAATAAACGGCTAGATCCGCTGGATCCATATGGTAATGCTGGATGTGCTTTCCAATGCATTGATAATGATAAGAAACGCGGAGGCGCGAGGCTACAGTAAAGTAGTTGTGTGGCCCTCATCCAAGTTGGTCGGCAACGTTCTCCGCATCCTCCAGAAGTACGGCTACGTTGGAGAGGTCGAGTTCATAGATGATGGTCGCGGCGGGAAGTACGTGGTCAGCCTCCTTGGCCGCATAAACTCCATAGGCCCAGTGAAGCCCCGCTTCTTCATAAATAGCCGCGACATACCGGCATGGGAGGAGAAATACTTGCCGGCCCGGCAAATAGGTCTCCTCTTCCTATCGACATCAAAGGGGGTCCTCTCCCACATAGATGCGAAGGAGGCTGGAGTTGGAGGGACGCTTCTAGCCTACGTCTATTAAAATGATCATTACAAAAGATTGAAAGCCTCGCCCTTAAGGGCGGGTAAGCTTAAAGATCTCTGAATGCCATTTCCCTTTAATGCCCTCCCCTGGTCAATTCTCAGAGGATGAGGGGCGGGAGCCGATCTCTCCCGCAATGCCGGGGCATCCGCGAAGGCCGGCAACCGGCGCCCATTATGGCAACCCCCAAGGCCTCGGGGAACCCTCAAGGCGGGGAGGAGGCCAGTCACATGTTTTCCTCCCATCAGTTATTGGACCTTCATTTATGATAGGGCTCAGATTTTCAATCTATCTCTCAGTAGTCCTGGTACTCGTAGGAGCAATTTTCTCATACATGAGGGGCAAAAAGTATGTCGTAGAAGAGGATTTGTCAGAAGCCCTCAAATAGCAGAAAACCCCAAGAGCTATCGAAACCACAAAGATTAAGTATCAGGGGTGATACTAAGTATCAGGGGTGATATATGTTATTTTCGACCGAGCCGAAGCACTCGCTAAATGATCTGTTCGATAGGGAGGAGGAGATAAAGAAGTTAAGGAACAGTTTGAACGAGAGGATGATATTGCTCTTAGGGCTTAGGAGGATAGGCAAGTCCAGTTTAGTTCTCTCCACTCTTAACTCCACTGATGCCAACTTCATTTTCGTAGATGTGAGAAAGGTCTTTGACGACGTGTCCANAAAGGTGCAGGCAGAGAAACTCTATGAGGAGATGTATTTGTCGTTGTTGAAGTTAAGTAAGAGGGAACGTGTAAAGGACATCCTTCTTAGGTTTGGACTCTCCTTGGAATATCCGGTAAAAATTAAATTTTCAATAGACGAAACCAGAAGTAATATCAATAAAATATTTGAGGCCTTGAACGAGCTGGGAAAGGCAGTAGTCGTCTTCGACGAGGCGCAGTACTTAAGGTATTCAACCATAGGGTTGAGACCATTACTATCACACTGTTACGATTACATGAGAGGGATCACCCTAGTTTTCACCGGAAGCGAGGTCGGCTTGTTACACGACTTCCTGGGGATAGACGATCCCAACTCAGAACTTTACGGTCGATATTACACTTCCATAGAGCTTAAGCCCTTTGACAGGGATAAATCCAAGAAGTTCCTGAGGAGGGGTTTCGATGAGCTCCAGGTAAAGGTCGACGAGCTTACGCTGGAGAGGGCGGTCTCAGAACTGGACGGAATAATCGGTTGGCTAGTGTATTTCGGAAAACTGTACCTAGAGAAAGGCAACGACGCGCTTGAGGAGGTCAAGTCCTTGGGAGCCAAGATGGTTAAGAGGGAGCTAGACGAGGCGTTCTCTAGGAGTCCTTACTACGTTTTTATAATGAAAGCCATTGCCACTCTAGGAAAGGCTAGGTGGAAGAACGTACTCAACTATGTGGTAGCTCAGGTAGGAAAAAAGGTCGCCAACGCAACAATATCCAGGGACTTGAGGAACTTGGTGAAGATGGGTTTCGTGGAAAAGGAAGGGAACGAGTACAGGATCGCTGATCCGATTGTGAAATACGCCGTGTTGGAAGAATATTAAATTTTTATATTAACGGGGGTTAAGGGG
>LOBW01000120.1 GCA_001516585.1 Thermocladium sp. ECH_B | reverse complement strand
TGGCATTAAGCATCCCATTCACATCATGAAGCGATCCCAGTCTATTACGGAAGGGGATCAGTGGTCTTTGATGCATCCCATTACCGGGGTTGGGGATTACTCCATGAAAATCATTTAAATATGGATTACTATGGATTATCGATGCTTGCTGGAAAAGTTATTCTAGTGACCGGCGCATCGAGGGGAATAGGCAGGGCAGTGGCCGTGGAATGCGCTAGGAGAGGCGCATCGTTGTTGTTCATTAATTATGCACGTGATGAGGAGGGTGCCGAGGAAACCGCTAAATTAGTGGGGTTAGTTGGCTCCAGGGCAGTTCTTGTTCGTGGTGATGTATCGATTGAAGGGGACGTAGTTAGCATGTATAGATACGTAATGGATGAGGCCGGTAAATTAGATGGGGTGGTAAATAATGCGGGCCACGGTGATGGGGATATATGGAACAAGGATATTTATTCTTTATCTCCAGGGGATTGGGAATCAGTGTTGAGGGTTGACTTGATAGGCACCTTCCTATCCATGAGGGAGAGCCTCAAGTATATGAGGGAGGGCGCCATAGTGAACGTATCATCCATAGCTGCGCTGCAGGGCGCTGAGGATGGAATGGGAATACCATACGCCAGCGCTAAGGCTGGGATAATAGCCTTGACGAAGACAATGGCGAAGTTGTTTCCCAGCATTAGGATAAATGCCGTGGCGTTAGGCAACATTAGGACCCAGTGGATTAATTGGGTTAGCCAGGAGAGGTTAAGCAATATAGAGAGATCAATACCAATGAAGAGGCTCGGGGCCCCAGAGGATGCAGCCAAGGCAATAGCATTTCTATTAAGCGATGACGCCGGCTTCATCACGGGCCACGTTATTCCAGTTGATGGTGGTCAATGCCCCTGCTAGCAATTAAGCAGGAAATCAGCTATTGCAGAGATGAATTCCCTTGGCTTATCCAAGTAAGCCGGGTGCCCTGCCCCACTTATAGTAACTACCTTAAACTTCTTGCCGAGGAGCTCCTTATTAGATGGGCTGGACACATTATCGCGCTCGCCCCATATGCCTAGAACCGGTACCGTTATGTAATCTAGGTTAATTCTATCAACCGAGACAGGCCCAACAACTATGCCGCACTTAGCGTCATACCCCTTCTCCAGGTAGCGAAGAACAGTGGCTCCCCCAATTGATGCCCCCATTAATATAGGCCTCACGGCCCCAATCCTCCTTAATGCGTCGCGCAGGAAATCGGCGTAATCATCTATATCGCCATTTATGTGCGTCGTCTTTGATCGCGGCCCATACGGCATATCAATGGCGTAGACCCTATGATTCCGGGATAGGAAATCAATCACTCCAGCGGTCATCCACGCATTTGAGTCGAAGTTGAATCCATGAACCAATACGGCAGGATCCCCGCTTGACCCAGCCTCTATGTATCTAAACCTAATGCCGGAGACCTCATCGAATTTCTCCATGATGCAGCAACCCTATTCAGTGCTTCAAATGCTTTTCCTTTACTTGCCGTCGAATGCGGCTCATCGCAAAGTGCTTCTCGGGCGGGGTCACTGATTCTCAATCAATTCATTATATAGGGTCTCATTGAATCCAGCCATTACCTTAGTTGCATGCATCGATACCTCAAGCGTAATGGGCACATCAATCCTCAATAATCCGCTCTCCTCCACCTTAATGCTAAGCGTTGAGTTCACATCAATGGGAATGCCGTTCTGGTTCAAGCATGGAATAATGGTTAAGTTATAGATGCGGCTAATGCTTAGATGCATTGGCAACGAGGGAAGAGCGCTGGATTTATTGATATAGGCAATATACCTGTAGCAATATAATCCATTTATTTCCCTATAGAATCCCCCACCGCCTTCCTCGGTCCCATTCCCCACATTAATATCGATGCATTGCCCGACTCGGCCAAGCCGGGTCCAGGGGCAGATAAGCAATGAACCATTATAGCTCCACGCGAGGCCGAAATCATTATTCACCAACATGAATCCATGCTTTACCGTGCCCTGCCCATAAATAGCATTAAAGCTCTGGTTAATTCCCAGTCTAGGGACATATATATAACCATTATAATCAACGGTAAAGCTGCCCGTCATGAATCTATTAAGGGGAGATGAATTGCTTAATAAGAGAACTATTCCAATCACGATAATTATTATCCCCGCCATGATTATTATCGATTTACTCATGATCAACCGCTCACTGTCACCCCCCTTTTATTCATTTACCAATTGAGTCGGCATATTTCGGTGGGGGAAAATAATGAGGAGAAATCAACATTGTTGCTTGAAAGCAGTGGAAACGCTTTTATTAAGCCTACTGAATTATACGTGTGGAGAATAAGGATTTGCTTTGGGTTGAGAAGTATAGGCCTGTGAGGCTTGGGGACATGATTGATCAGGAGGCTGCTAGGGAGGCGCTTAGGAGGATGCTCCCCAACATTCCCCACCTACTCCTCCACGGCCCCCCGGGCACCGGGAAGACAACGGCAGCCCTCGCCCTCGCCCATGAGCTTTACGGGGAGGAGTGGAGGAGCAACGTGCTGGAGCTGAACGCGAGCGATGAGAGGGGCCTCCAGGTGGTTAGGGAGAGGGTTAGGGAATTCGCTAGGAGCGTTCCAAGCGGGGGCGCCCCCTTCCGCCTAGTCATCATGGATGAGGCGGATAACATGACTGGGGACGCTCAGCAGGCCCTTAGGAGGATGATGGAGGTCCACAGCTCCACCGCTAGGTTCATACTGATAGCGAATTACGTTTCCAGGATAATTGAGCCCATTCAGTCCAGGTGCGCCGTTATTAGGTTCACCCCCCTACCTAGGGAGGCGGTTATTGATAGGTTGAGGAGTATTGCCTCGATGGAGGGGGTCTCCATTGGGGGGGATGCGTTGGATGCCTTGTGGGAGGTGAGTGGGAGTGACTTGAGGAGGGCGATTAATGCCCTCCAGGCCGCCTCAAGCCTCTCCCGCCAAATAACGGCAGAAACAATATACAAAGCAAT
>LOBW01000119.1 GCA_001516585.1 Thermocladium sp. ECH_B | reverse complement strand
CTCAGTAGTACCCCAGCTCCGATTCAAGCATGGAGAGGAGGCGGCAAGTCACCTCATGCGTGCGCATGGGCCTCTCCCCAATTCTATAAACCTCATGCGCCGAGGCATACGTTGATTCGCTGAAGGAACCGTGGGGGAATCCGCCTATCACTACCGCGACGTTGCCTAGTGATAATAATCGCCTCGCCAAGTCCACTCCCCTAATGACTGTGCCGCGAACATCATCTAGAAGCACCACCCTCGATGCCCCGCTGACGGCGATGGCGTCCCTAATGGTGCCCTTCCCCAATTGAAGAAGCGGATCACCCTGGGGCGGGGCCCTGCCCTTAACAAGTAATTGCCTCATTAGTCCAATGAAGTTATTATAATTCTGGGGCGGCCGCTCGATTGGGCTCACCCTTATCACCTCATCATTAATGGTATGTATGAGGACGCGAAGCAGGCCAGCATTATTGAGGGGACTACTCATTGCGTTGATTAGGAAGAGGTGAACTATGTCGGGCCTACCCCTCTTCCCTGGATTAGGTAATCGCCTAATCAATCTATGGTGCCTCGACACGTCCAGGACCTCCCCATTCATTAACTCGAGGGATGACTCGGCCAGTATCAGTGTTAGCACCCGAATAGGTGAGCGCCCTGATTTTAATTTTCTCGGGGCATATTTATTAATGGGAATCACTCTTGAGGGGCCGTGGAGAACTGGTTAAGGGTTCTCGGCGACCTACTGCTAAGTAACTTGAGGAGCAACATGCTTCCCCTCCCGGTTGATAAGGGGACCTGCACTAGGTGGGCAAGTGGCTTGGGGCTGCCGAGGGGCGGCGACACCATAATCTACACGTCGTGCCTGTATCAATTGGTGCCGGCAATTAATAGATTGGTGTCGCTAATCGATAAGGCCTCTAAAGTGCCTGAATTAGCTAGATTAGCGCCCATGGGCCTCATGAAGAGCCTAGTCAAGCCGAGCCAATCCGAGCTGGATAGAATGAATGGAATAGTGAGGAGCATCGCATTACTACTCAAGAAGAACGGCGTGGAGTTCGGGTACCTCTATGAGGAGGAGCCGTACTCTGGGGCCATCCTCTATGAGTTGGGGTTCGAGGATGCGTTTAGGGAGTACTCGGCAGTGGTGGCGAGGGCATTGAGTGGGGCAAAGCGAGTGATAACCATTGATCCCCACACCCATAACATCTTGGTGAATGTTCTCCCCAAGTTCCAGAGGGTGGATGCGGAGGTGATTAATTACATGGAGCTCATCAAGGACGTGGATAAGAAGGGAAGCGGGGCCGTCGCCATTCATGACTCCTGCCTCTACTCGCGGTACCTTGGGCTCAGGGAGGCGCCGAGGAAGTTACTGGGGAATGCCGGGATAGAGGTTAAGGAGGATCCATACTTGACCGGGGTAGCGACATCAATGTGTTGTGGGGGCCCCGTTGAATCCATTAATCCATCCCTATCAAACTCGATAGCGAGGGTTAGGGTTGCTGGGTTAAGCAAGTTATCGCAGGTCATCGTGACCGCGTGCCCCATTTGCCTCGCTAATTTGAGCCGTAACGCGCCGAGTGGGGTTAAGGTGATTGACTTGATTGAGGCGATTTCATGAGTTGGGATGCCGCAATAAGTAGGGCAGTGGAGCACAACGTGCCGAGAACAATGAATATACTGGAGAAATATCCCTACATAAAGGACTTAGCCGAGGAGTTGAGGAGGGCTAAGGAGGCAGTGATCAGGGACATGGATAAGTACGTGGATGAGACTATGGCTGCCGTGAGGGCCCTTGGGGGGAAGGCGTACCTGGCGGGGAATGCCGAGGAGGCTAGGAGAATAGTGGGGAACATAGTGGGGAGCGGGAAGATAGTGGTCATGGGTAAATCAATGGTGGCGGCCGAGGCCGGGATACGGGAGCACTTGGCGGGGATGGGGAATGAGGTTTGGGAAACGGATTTAGGGGAGTTCCTGATTCAATTGGCTGGGGAGGCACCGAGCCACATAATAGCTCCAGCGCTTCACATGACGAGGGAGAGGGCGGCTCAAGTATTGAGGGAGAGGCTCGGCATTGATGTTAAGCCGGATCCAGTGGATATAGCCAGGGTTGCCCGGGAATTCCTGAGGGAGAAATTCGTTAAGGCTGGAGTGGGCATAACTGGAGCTAATGCAGTGGCAGCCGACACGGGCGCCGTCCTGCTTGTGGAGAATGAGGGCAATATCAGGTTCACGACCGTGGCGCCCCCCATTCACGTCTCGGTGACCGGGATCGATAAGATAGTGCCGACGCTTCACCACGCAATGATGGAGGTGCTTGTCCAGGCAGCCTATGCTGGCCTTTATCCCCCCACTTATGTTAACCTGGTGGCGGGGCCATCCTCGACGGGGGACGTGGAGCAGGTAAGGGTTAGTCCAGCGGAGGGACCCCGGGAGTTTCACTTGGTCCTGCTCGATAATGGGAGAAGGAGGGCCGCGAGTCACCCAGTTCTATGGGAGACGCTTCTCTGCATTAGGTGCGGGAGGTGTCACTTCCATTGCCCAGTGTATAGGGCAATGGATGGGGCTTGGGGGGATAAACCATACTCCGGCCCCATGGGGGTTATGTGGAGCGCCGTCATTAATGGCGTGGAAAAGGCTGGGAGGCATGCCGTTCTATGCACCCACGCGGGTACCTGTAGGGAGGTGTGCCCCATGAAGATAAATATACCCGACGTGATTCACTGGATCAGGACAGAGTACATGAGGAGCATTAAGAAGTAGGGATGGAAAAAATTTTTATAATTATACGCATGGGGAAAGCCTCGCCATTTATGGCGGGGATGAGGGGGAATAACTTTAAATATTTGATGTTCCCATTTTTCTGATGCCCATCGTGGGGTTTAGGTTTAGAGCATACACCGATCGACGAACGCTGAGGGCGTTAAAGGCCCAATTGGAGGCGGCTTGTGAGGCCTACAATACCCTACGATGGGCAGACACATACTTCTACCATGAGGATGGTAGGGGCTTGACCCTCACGGAGTTGAGGCAACTAGCCCTCG
>LOBW01000118.1 GCA_001516585.1 Thermocladium sp. ECH_B | reverse complement strand
GGGGCATATGCGAAATATTTTGCGAACGAATTGATTGTTCCTTCAATTATCGAGTCCGGTAGGGATACCTTAAATGATGCGAATAGGAGCTCATAATACACATCCACAAATNCACGACCAGCCAAGAGCCAGGGGATAAACGCCAACAAAAATAAGACCAAAGATATAGTGAGCGTGTGTGAGGCAATTTTGTGTGAGAGGAAGTCCGTAGATATCGATAGACCACAGCCAATAATCGCTAAGGCAATCGCTGCCCACGATAAAGCCTTAGCCGTATTAGGCAATTTACTTATCTTCGCTAAATCCATATTCGCCATAGAATCCACAATAAAGACCTAAACAACACAAAAATATATCGCTAACTCAGCCTAAACCTTTACCAGTCATGTGTGATGATAACGCCGTAGTTTGTCCTTACTCGTTAGGTTCAGCACCTTAGCTACCTCGTTAATGAGTGTGTCTGATCCGTCCAGACCAATCATTAGTGGTATGTTCTAGGGATGTTTGTGTCTGTTGTCGCGATGTTGAGTTCACGTTCTATTTTAAAATAAATGATACAAATATTAATTGGAATTTTCGAATCTAACTGGAATGAGTTCTTGGTTCGTTTATAGGGATCCGTTTGTGGGTTTTGAGGATTTGGGTAGGGTTATTGAGTGGGTTCGTGGGCAGAGGGAGCCGCCGTACTTGTGTGTCTTTCCTGGCAATGCTGAGCATTGGTTTTGGTCCTTGNTGTATTCGTTGTATGGTGAGGTTGGTTATGCCCTTTGGGGTAATAGGGCGAGTGGCCCGGTTAGTACTAAGGGGTTTAGTGGTGTTGGTTTTCCGTTTAGGAGCCTTGTTGATCGTTATGTTAATGCCCTATTCAGGAGTAGGGCTGAGGATGGTGGTAGTGCTTTGGTGTTGAAGGGGATTGATGAGGCTAGGCCTGTCTTTAAGACGCAAGAGAGGGGAGTAGCCAATCACCGCCACTACTATTGTGCCTGCCTCTTAATGCAATGAGCAACCCCACGGTTCCTGTTACCCTTCGTCTCGCACTGGTAGTCCCTTTGCAACGTTCTTAGTAGTGCATTCACAGGTTTGTTGACGGCGTATGGGTNGTATTCGAAGATTAACTCCTTGAATAGCTTAACGTGTTCGTAGTCGTTTAGTATTACGTCGAATTCGCAGCCTTGGCAATCCATCTTGAGGACAGCCTCACCGCCACTGATGCTGAATCTGCTCGCTAATTCGCCTAACGTTACGGCTGGGATACCACTGTTACAATTACCTGGCCTGTGGTATGAACTACTGTGGCATCTAAATCAACATTATTAATGCATATTTTTCCTGGTTTGCTTGCTAAGCCAGCATTAATTGGTGTAATTATGTCCTCTAGGTTGTTTAGCCTAATGTTATCAAGCATCTCGGCAAAGGCACCAGGATGAGGCTCAATGGCTATTACCTTCCTTGCACCTTTTAAGGCGAAGTAAATGGCCGAGTCCCCTATGTAGGCCCCAACATCAACAACCCTATCCCTAATGTTTAACAACTACCATTTTGCGTGAATATCGCGGCTGAGTGGTGGTACTTACCCCTATTAATCCAGTCAATAACCTCATCAAGGTTACTAGCCCTAATTAGGTTCGCAACGGGCCCAAAGACCTCCTCACTAACAATATCCATGTCAGGACCAACATTCTCGAGCATTGTTGGGCCTAGGTAGAAGCCCCTTGGGTAGTCGGGGACCTTGTAACCCCTACCATCTAGGACAACCTTAGCACCGGCATTGATTGCACTCTCAACCTTCCTAACCACATTCTGCCTATACTGCTCAGTGGTCATTGGCCCCATCTCAACAGACTCATCAAGGCCATAACCGGCCCTCAAAGCCTTGGCCCTCTCAATAAAGGCGCCCCTGAACTTGTTGTAGAAGTTGTCATCACCAACAACCACAATGTTTTGAATAGCCAAACACCTCTGCCCGGCATTGTCATACTTCGAGTGAATGAGCGTCTCAACAGTTCTCTCGAGGCTTGCGTCAGGCATGACTACCGCGTAATTGGTAGCGCTACCACCACCAAGGAACCTCTTACCAGCCCTTGCCGATGCCTCATAGAGCCTTTGTGCTATTGTGGAGGTTCCCACGAATGCGGTGCCCTCAACAAGTTTATGCGTTACCAGGTACTCAACAACGGAGTTGTCAATGTGTACGAGGTTTAGAACACCTGGTGGTAGCACCTCGGCCATTAACTCCATGATGTAGGTCATGGGTATCGGCGTTACTGGGCTAACCTTAACGACGACTGTATCCCCAAGGGCTATTGCATATGGTATGAACCAGAAGGGTATCATGACGGGGAAGTTGTAGGGTGTTATTATCGAGAAGACACCCAGTGGTTCCCTCATCATCACCTCATCAATGTCCTTGGCAATCTCACGCTGATACTCGCCCTTGGACAGTGTGAGCAGTGCCGATATTGAGGCCTCAATATTCTCAATAGTCCTCCTCAAATCACCCCTAGAATCACTTATTGACTTACCATGATTCTGGGTATTAACCCTAGCAATATCCTCTTTATGCTTCTCAAGAACTCACTTAATCCTAAACAGGTACTGAAGCCTATCAGGAACAGAGGTCCTGCTCCAGGTCTTGAACGCCTCATAGGTACCCTCAACAGCCTCATCGACATTCTCCCTACCACCAAGTGGAACCTCGCCAATAACCTCGCCAAGACCAGGATCAAAGAGTTGACCAAAACCAAGAGGATGACCCTCAACCCACCTACCATCAACAAAACTCCTCAACCTACCCCAAAACCTCCTAGGAGCCTCAAGAACAGGCATACAGAAATAAAAAACAATTCTTTTTAAGGATTACCCTAAATTGCCCTAAACTTATTCAGGTAACTCTTTACCCTTAGTCTCTTCAAGCATTAAGAAACATATTATTCATAGAGTGCTATTGCGAGCGCCTGTCCCCACCATCTTGCTATGTATTGTGTGCCGACTAATGCCGTTATTATTAGTGGTGAGGGTCCCCGGCTACAGCGGTTAGGTGATACGCAGTACCCGTTGCCGTGTACCTATACGTTGGGAATAACTCAGCCCAGTAAGCTGTTTC
>LOBW01000117.1 GCA_001516585.1 Thermocladium sp. ECH_B | reverse complement strand
AAAAAATCCGTTTTTCTGTTTTTCCCCACAATAAATCATTGGAGGACCATAAATGCCATAGATGAAATAGTTTCCTCATTAGGGATGAGGCGACGAGTGACCCGGCTTTCTCCTGGGCCTAAACAAGTCCTCCACTCTTCCGAGCGCGAGTAAGCCAATATACATTGCCGCTATTCCAATCATGAGAAGCACCATTATTGAGACAACAAATATCGGAACTATTATTGCGGCTGTGGTTAATCCATTGGTCCAGAATCCAAGTAAGGGATTAACCCTAACTAGGTAAGTAGCCGTGAATACCGCAGTGATTGCATTGATGATTATATAAATATGTATAAGTCTTCTGGCGTCCTTAAATTCCCGGCGCAATGTGCTGAGCCTAGCCATGTAGGAAATCATTGCCGGTACTAAAATCAATAGTAATAATAGAATCACTGAGCCCGCAGAGAAATAATCTATAAGGGGAAGACCCTTCACTAGGCCGGCAGAGGGCGATTCCGCATTAATCGTGATAGATGATATTGAAACCACGAGGGCAACTATGGTGATAATGTTGATCAGGAAACCATACATTATAGTCCTAGCAGTCCTCTCTATGTGGACATTAACGTCTCTTCCCTTAAACATATTATCCCCTCAATATGTATATGTATTGCCGTATCTTTAAACCGCATTTATTGCATTTAATGTTCCTCTCAGCTATGTAATAATTAGCATTGCTCCGCGCTGTTTCGTTCTCTATCTTAAGCCTATCACCGCATCCGGGGCAAATCATTAATAGCGGATTATCATGCATCATGCCATTTATTAGCCGAAGCCTTGGCTCCATGCGCGACATTGCTTAAACATGTTTAAAAAACTTAACCCCATGCAGACTACTATAATATGGAGAAATACATCGCTAGTGTTTCCAGAAAGTTTTTGTCTTATTACTTCTGATTTACGTTATTTAAATGAGTAAGAATTTTATGGAACTCTGACCTCCTCCCCGCCCTAAAGGGCGAGGTTTGCCGTTCGTTTTATCAACGTAGTTGACCCATTTAGGCACAGCTCCTTGACTCAAATGAAGTACTACAGATTGCACGGAATAGGAAAAGGAGAAGTTAATTATTCCTATATACTAATGACGATTTGCAGAAATTAAAGGAAGTTGCAAAACGCGACGAGAGTTTGGGAAATGTTACTGTCCACGTTCTATTTAATAATATATACTCCTTTGACGATGCGTTAAGGTTTAAGAAAATTTAGAATGATATTAGTAGTTGTTTTCCATTTCTTTCCTTCTTACTATTGCTAAAATTTAAAAATTCCGGTTCCGGAATAATTCCGGTGGCGGAAATTCTCTTTGACACTAGACCTAAATCGAGGAGAGAAGACTTCTTTGATAGAGATAAAGAGATTGAAGAGCTAAAGGATATAATATTGCGCAAGGACTTTGCTGCAGTCTTAGGGATAAGGAGGATAGGAAAAACCAGCCTTGTTAGAGTAACTCTTAACGAGCTTTCAGATTATATCTCTCTATCAATTAACTTAGGAAAGATAGGAAATAAAAAATCGTATCCAATGAATATTTTCTCAAGGATTTTCATCGAGGGGGCGGTTGAAACTCTTAAAAAATACACCTTTGCAGGTAGAGTTTCGAAAATTATAGCAAATAGGTTAGGAGTAGATCCTAATGATATTTTGGAATCAAATTGGGTAAAAATAGGAATAAAATTGAGAGAATTTAACACTCAGGACGTTAATGAGGTTATTAGGGCTTTAGATTCAATTTCTAAGTATAATAAAAAATATTTAGTGGTTTTTATTGATGAAATACAAAATATTAAGAAAGTGAAGGGCTTTGATCTAGGTTCGTTCTTACATGACGTTTACGAGTGGTGTGACAATACAGTTATCGTAGTTTCCGGAAGTTTTGTAGGTGTTACTGAGGAAATTTTAAATCAGGTTGAGGAAGAAAAGCCCTTCTTTGGCAGGAAATTCTTTAGAATAAAGTTAGAGAGGTTCAACGGATATACTTCAAAGGAATTCTTAACTCAAGGATTTAAAGAGGAAGGAATTAATGTAGATGGGAAGGTAATAGATGAGGCAGTAAAGCTTTTTGACGGAATCCCCGGTTGGTTAGCTTTATTTGGTAGGAGTTATTCTTATGCAGTTAAGCATTCCCACCAAGTTGATATTAAGGTAATATTGAAAGAGGCTGCAAAGGAAGTTTCAAAGGATTTCACAAGGTTCCTAAAAACTTCAAATTCGCCCACGAGATATGCTGAAATAGTTTTAGCCTTGTCCAGGTTAGGAAATAAGGGAAGTTTAAGCGAGATAAGGGATGTAATTAATTCATTATTTAAGGAACAAATTGAGAGTTCTAGACTTAACGAATTATTAAGTATACTCATTGATTACGGATTTATAGTAAAAGTTGGCAGAGGAAAATATGCCTTACCTTCAGATTTACCTACTAGGATCGGATTAAGACATTCTGCAAGGATGTGGATAAAGAAGATGAGCTAGTTATATAAGCTCTTGTATAATTTGACCACCTTAGACGAGACTTTCCAGCTCCTTCTTTTGTAAACGCACAGGAAAAGGCATTTGCCTTATGTTTCATTGTCTAACATACTTTTCCAAATCATTTTATTAATTCCTTGCCCAGCAAGTTTATAATGCTCTTCAATTTCCTCACCCCAATATTCCTTAAAGAGTTCTTTTACAGCCTTTATAATTTCCTTGGATAAATAAATGATAGTGAAGCGGCAAGGCTCCCTTGAGGCCGGGGTTGGGATGAGGGGNTTTCTAGACCTCGGGGAACCCTCGCCAAATGGCGGGGAGGAGGTCGGTGGTCTCTTCTTTAACCGTACAGGTAAGGAATCGTGAAGCCAAATGGATTTATTTTTGCCTATAATTAATCGCCTATGCCTGAATCCATAGAATCCATACGGGGATCACTNAGTTGGGCATTACGGGGAAAAACAATCATTTTAGCCATGAGCGGCGGCATATCCATATATAGAATTCCAGACGTGGCTCGGCTATTAATAAGACATGGCGCCAATGTCGTGCCATTCATGTCGCGGGAAGCCAGTAATTTAATTAATCCAAGAATAATGGAATGGGCAACGGGCAATAAGCCCATAATAAAGATGAGCGGGTATGCGGAGCACGTCAATATATG
>LOBW01000116.1 GCA_001516585.1 Thermocladium sp. ECH_B | reverse complement strand
TGACTCCCTGAACTCTGGCTTGATGAGTATCCTGTGCATTAACGCTGGGTATGCTGCTGCCTTTACGTCGTCGGGTATTACGTAGTCCGCACCCGCCATTAGTGCCATTGCCCTTGCCAGTTTAAACATGCTTACCAGGGCCCTTGTGCTTATTGGTGCATCAACCCTCTTATCCGCCCTGACCCTATTAACTATGTTCATCATGTAGCCCAGCACTAAGTCGTCCATGTAAACGCCCTTAACCTCGCCTGCTACTGCATCAAGCATGCCGTTGATCATTGAGCCATCCCCCATGACCTCACCCTCAATAGTATCAATACCCCTTATTATGGCTGCCTCATGCTCGGGTTTTGCGTAGCCCACGTATAGGCTTACCATGAACCTATCCAATAGGGCTGGGGGGAGTGAGTGGGTTGCACCTAGGGCAACCTCAACAATGTTCATCGTGGCCATTATAACGTTTGGCCTTGGTAGCGGTATTGGCCTGCCCTCAATTGTCGCCTGCCCCTCCTGCATAACCTCAAGCAGGGCCGAGAGGGTCCTGGCCGGAGCCCTGTTTATCTCGTCAAGGAGCACCACGTTGTTGAATACCGGCCCCTTGTTAATCCTCAATTCGCCGCTGGGCGTGTAAATGGCGAAGCCAACTATATCTGATGGGAGGGTTTCGTTGGTTACCTGAATTCTCCCAAAGCTACCACCAATGGCCCTAGCCAGCGCCTTAGCCAGGGTAGTTTTGCCGCTCCCCACGGGGCCGAGGAGCAGTATGTGACCCCCTGCTAGTAATGTCGCAATGATTGTGTGGACGACCGTTGGGTTGCCTATGAAGACCCTGTTGACGTACTCCTCAATTCGCCTAGCCACCTCGGCGGCATTAACCACACGATGCCCTTACCTCCGCCTTTTTAAAAATAGCGTTAAGGATAGTAGAACCATGGGCGCCGCCGAGAGGGCGTAGTTGGCTGGGTACTGTGATGCGTAGTGGCGTAGGTACGCTATGTACATCCTGAGGGTTAACTGAACCCCACCGCCCAGTGATGGAATTAAATATGCGGCTGAACCATTGCATAATTCCCTAAGCAGCATCATGTTGCCCCCGTAACCCAGCAGCGAGTTCATGAATGCCCCTGGGCTTGAAATGAGAACCACGTAACCCTTACCAACCCTTACAACAACCATCACCGGGAATGGACCTGGCTCACTACCTGCTATGCTGCTTAAGCCCGTTAAGGCAACCACAGTGGCATTTCCCGGGCTAATCACCGTGGCGTTGTCCAGGGTTATGAAGGCTGCCGTTACGTTTAATGGACTATAGTTGCTCACTGCAGCTATTGGGAAGTGCTCGTTTAGGGAGTTGAAGAGGGGGTCCTTGATCACCAGGCCCGTGATGGACGCATCAACACCCAGTTCCCTTAGTAGACCATTGGCGGTGGGTGAGTTGGAGAGCACCGCAACCACACCACCCCTTGCCAGCATGCCTCTAAGCCCATTGACATATGCCTTAGGTAGGTTGACGAGGGGTATTATGAAGACTGCCCTACTGCTGTTTAATCCCCAGGGCGTATAGACTGGCCTTAGGCAGATTGAAGCTGCCTTGGAGTAGCCATCCCAGTTTGGGTTACTTGGGCTGTAGGGGACTGGGTAGGGGTATAGGTAGATCACTGCTAGGGCTAGGAGGATGGACAGGGTAATGGCTATTACTAGGATCCTCACTGTCTAATCACCATGGCCAGGTAACCTAACGCAGCCTCAACATCACTATCAGTGGGTAACCTCGGTGAGTAGAGGGCCTCCTCGGCTAGGGCAATGAGCCCATTGAGCCCCCTAACAACCTCACCATTGGTGAGCCTACCACGCACTAAAGCTAGGTATTCCCTAAGCGTTAACCCGCCGCCAAAGGCTATCCCAGTGGCCGTGCCCACCGCAGTTATTGCCTTGGCGAGGGAGCCTAATATTGCCTTAACCCTTGGGTCGCTTAACCTGGCTGAGGGGATGGGTTGCCTAAGGGACTTGGCAACGGCCTTAACTGTAACGGCCACTGGGGTTTGGGTTACTGGGGCTCCATGCCTAACCCCCCTTGTTAGCCTAACGGCGACTAGTGCTGCTGGGGCTAGGGCGGCCAGTATGGCTAGTTGGGCTAGGTTAATCACAAGCACCCTCACGGTTGCGGCTACCCCTTCAATGGGTGGGTTTGGGGTTATGGTTACGTTGAGTATGGTGAACCCCATGCCTAGGGTTAAGGGCACCCTAATGGGTATGGTCACATTAGGTGAATCAATCACCACAGTCCTTCTCAGTGGGCCTAGGTTAACCAGTAGGGTTAGGTTCCCCTTAACCGGTGGCTCAATGCTTATGCGTATGGCGCCCGTGAGACCGGCTAGGAGCATTGTGCTGCTTAGACTAATGCTAGGCCTAACCCCAACCACCGTGATGTTCAGGGCGCGTTCAGCCGGGGAGTAGGTTAAGTTCGGCTTAACGTAGACGAGGAGGGTTAGGTTACCTGGCCTTAGCACTGAGGTTGGTATGGTTAAGTTGAAGTGGCCATTTATGGAAGTTGCGTTAAGGCTTAACCCACCAACCCTAACGGTGATTGACCTATTGCCACCGGTTACATTACCCCAAATCATAAGGTAGTCGCCCCACTCAACGATGGTGCCGTTAACATGAATCACCAGCCTAGTCTCATTGAAGAGCAACCTAATCGTGGCCTCAGCCGTTGAGCCAGCCAGCCCCTTGTTGACTGGTATGAAGAGTGCCTTAACCGAGGTTTCGTTGACGTAGATGTAGGGTAGCGTTATGTTGACGGCGTAGAAGCCTGTGGAGTTCGTCGTGGTGGAGGTGGCTATCCCGTCGTTAATCGATATCAGGATTGACTGACCCCCTAGCCCCGTGCCGTTGGGTAGGGTTAACCTACCATAGGCCATTATGGTTGAGCCGACTGCGGCTGAGTTATCGGTTAGGTTTATGGTTAACCTGGTGTTCGTGGCGCTGCTGCTTGACGTTAGTTTACTGATTAATTGGCTTAGGGTTGAGTTACCTAGGGCAATGGTCATGTACTGGGCCGCTAGCAGTAGTCGTGCACTGTGGCCTAATAGGCCCTGCACTGTTAATGTTCCGTTCGGTAACGCTTGGGTTTCGTTTGCACTGTGGCCTAATGGGCCCTGCGCCCCGGTGCTGTTCAGTATTAACTCACCTATCATCGACGTGTTGATTAATGGCACATTATATGGGATGGCTAAGTTGCTTGAGGAA
>LOBW01000115.1 GCA_001516585.1 Thermocladium sp. ECH_B | reverse complement strand
TTGTCTTCTTCTACTTTCCTGTTGAATTGTTCTCTTAGTGTTTTGATTTCTGCTATGATTCCTTCGAATCTTTTGTTGTCTTCTTCTACTTTCCTGTTGAAGTCCTCCCTCAGCTTTTCTATGTGTTCGAGTATGGCGGCTATGTCCCCTTTGTCGGCCATGGATTCGGAGAGTATGACTGCTACTTCATGTCTGAGTTCGGGATGCTCTCGTAGCAGTTTTGGTAGTAGCCTAATGAGCTCCTCCGCTGACACTTTAACTCACATATATTATTCAGCTGTGTTTAAAAAGCTGATGTTAGTGTGAGGCGTCCTGATAAGCGTGGTGATGGGTTCGCCATAACTCGACCTCTACCCTCCCGGTGCCCACATTTGTCGTGGTGGTTCTTTGGATTGGTGTGGGTATAGTGGCCGAGCGTGGATGGCTCTGATCGGGCACCATACCCATTCTTTGCCACTTCCTTTTTTACGTTCTACCCTTGTCTTTGGATGTGTAGGGTTTAAATACGTGTAATTTTTTCATTACGTGATGTGGATGAATGGACGATTTGGTGAAATTGGCTTTAAAAATGGATGCGCTGGGGCACCCGCTGAGGCTTCGCTTCGTGGTTTTGCTGTACAGGGGTGGCCCGATGTATCTCTCCGAGCTCGCAAAGAGGGCTGGAGTGAGCAGGGCTCTTGCGAAGGTGCACCTCATAAAGCTACAGAAGGCGGGTATCGTGAAGAGCACGGTGGCTTTGGTGCCGGACGAGGCCAAGGCGCTGCGCTACTACGAGCTGGTGGACTTCGATATCAGGGTGTCGCCCGCAGTGATATCAGGTTACCTTGGGGAGGATGGTGGCGGGCGTGGTGAGTAGGCAGCCCCTGGATGTGAATCTGCTAATATCCACGCTGGTGGTGTGGGTGGCTGTCGCGGTGGGTGTTGTCTACATGATTGTGTATACGGGTGTGACTGGTGTTGTGTTCGCATTCGTGGTGCTAGTGGTTGGCGTATCAGTCTGGAGGCGTGTGCTGACCGGTTCGGGGTACACCGATCGGGAGAGCATTCAGAGTGCTCTCACAGATGTGAAGGCGCAGCTTGCGATACTCAATGAGAAGGTGGATTCTATTAGGAAGACTTTGGAGGAGTGAGTTGTGAGGCTGATTGTGGGCGCCGCCGTGGTGCTGGGGGTCCTCATATTAGCCCTTCTCCTCAGCTTCCTAGTGGCTCCTGGGATGGCGTCATTGCTACGTGGGGCTGGTGTGGTGAAGGTGTACACTTACAGGTTCACTGACACCACCGGTCTCAGCGGTCTCCTTGTGAATGATACGAATGGGGCTATAAGTGTGGGGGTTTGGCGGGGTGACTATGTATACGTAAACGCCACACTCACACGCTTCCTGTACCCCATAAGTGTTAACACCACGGTGCGGAGGGTTGGGGACACGCTTGACATACTAGTCCACGAGCCGCACACAATCTTAATAGGCGGCTACTACACACTTAGCTTCAATATACTGGTACCCGAATCCCTTAATTCACTCAGTGTGCGCGTCGTGGATGTTAACGGTGGTGTGCGCGTCCAGCTTGAGAGCTTCTCAGATGTAGAGGTCAACTCTGTTAACGGCGTGATTCAGTTAGCGCTAGGCTCCGGTGGGTCTGTGGAGGCTAACGATGTTAACGGTGACATCAACCTCACATCCTCCAACATTCGTGGATGGGTTTTGATGACTGTGAATGGGGGGATCACGGCGAGCTTCACCCCCACGCTGGGCGGCGTGTACAGGGCGCTAACCACGAATGGAGACATCAGGATAATGGTACCAAGCAACTCGTCCCTCTCCGTGACGATGGCCACCGTGAATGGCGCGCTTAGCGTGAGTGGGCTACGTCTAGCAAACACCTCAATGAGCAAGACGACGCTGGCGGCCACCATCGGCTCGGGTTCAGCCACACTTACTTTGACCACCACGAATGGGGACATCCAGCTAGCATCACACTAACCCAATCTCATTGGCAGCCCCGAGCGGGGCTACGGCGACCTTGAAACCCACGCGGGACAAAGCCGTTCATCCTCCAGCAGTGGATAAAGGACAGTTCGAGGCGGATTTCCGCGTGCCCCCTGTATGCTTAGCTGTGAGTTTTTAGACGTGTTCAGCCTTCTTACTGCCACCATCGGGTTCTTTGAGTTTTATCCGGCTCTTGGTTACTATCATTCTCAGTGTCTGCTCATAGGTGAGTGTGCCTAGTGTTGTGTGTGGGAGGTTGAATCTTCTTAGTAGTTCTCTAACTATCGCCTGTTCGAGGTGGTGCGCGCTTGGCCCGAAGGCCAATTGGAGGCTTTGCGTAAGGTGTGAAGGATTATTGACTAGGTCCTCGGGGTCTAGGCATGTGTAGTTCAATATCGCTCTTGCGGCTGGCCCACCAAACACGTCGTAGAACACCTTGAGAACGGATTCACGGATTGTTTCCGAGTCCATCAACATTATTTCCACAGATTATATATAGCATTAACACAGATAATCCTTGGCTGTTGTATAGGCGTTCAAACGATTTGAAACCATCCCACTCCCTCTACAAATCCAGGCTAACACATCGGTTTTCGAAGGAATCATCCGAGGTCACTTGTTTATCCCATAGCGGCTTTCAAGAGTTTTATCTGGGGGAAGTCTCCGCCAGTGAGAGCGGGGTAGTTCACGTACCCTTCATCTTGATTCGCACCAATTATTGGATGTGCCTCTTCGGGCTGGGTGGGTTAGGCTAGGCTAGGCTTGAAAACCCCCAGCAGTAGGGGAATATGTCAAGTGTCGTGTTAAGCTATTCGTGGTGTGCCTTTGGTCACCCTACCGTGGTTTGCGTGGTTCTGGACTCCTTGTGTAATGTTCCAGTAGAGTCCCGAGTAGACTCTGAGCATTGCTGAGTTGCTCTTGGCTTCGATATAGACATCGTGGTACCATTGGTGGGTGTGCCTTAGAGTTGTTCTCTTTTAGCGTCGAGCAGGTGCTGTGTTAAAAGTGGGCTGAAGCTCTTAGGTGTGGTTTACAGGTGAGGAGAGTTTTCGTATTCGCAGCCCTGTTCAATCATGGTAAGGTTTACGGATACCCAAAGCGCACCATATTTTGGGATGTGCTTTCCCTGTCAACGAGTGAGCTACCCCGCCATAAATGGCGGAGCTTCCTGCCTCATCGCTCCACCTTGCCTCCCCACCAACCCTAGGGCTGGTAGGGGAGGTATTGGGTGGAGCTCAACCGCAGGCACACTGGGTGGCACCCACCCTGACCTCTTCAAAAGAACCAGAGAAGCGTTAAGGTCGCGGTCCAAGGTGAAACCGCAGTGGGGGCA
>LOBW01000114.1 GCA_001516585.1 Thermocladium sp. ECH_B | reverse complement strand
ATTCCGACTTGAATGGCGCATTGAATATCTTGAAGAAGGCCACCGGTATAGTGATCTCAGCAATAAAGAAGCCTCTCTCCTTTATCGTGGATCATAATCGAGTAGCGCCCTTAATGGGGCGTAACCCTCTAGACCTCGGGGAGCCCTCGCCCTCAAGGCGGGGAGGAGGTCAGGCATATCCTTGTGATTCCCAAATGGTAAGGACGAATATAAATTAATGCTTGCTTCTCCGAATTGTTTTTGTGCCCTTATACATGAAGCAAGTGCTTGCCGTTCGTTTTATCATTTTGTGCCTCCATTCTAAACCAGGGCTAGGTCCCTGAAGTCGTATGGCAGTGTCTTCCCCTTTGCCTTTATTTCATCGTACCTCTTCACCAGGAATGCTTCTAGGATGGGGCATCCCTCATACTTGCCGTCCCGTGGGCACTTGTCTCCCTCCCCCTCCATTATGAAGCAATCCCCTGAGTGGAGGTCGAAGTAGGGGCACTTCTTATAGTATATCTTTATTGATTTCACTATCCTATCGGCCCACTTCCTCTTTGGGTCCTTTATATCCTTCTTTAGCTCGAACTCGTTGAAATCATCCTCATCCGACATCTTTTTCCCTCTGTTTATGCTGATAGAAAAGGTTAATAGAGTTTTCCCTTATTGCAAAACGGTATGGATGATTTAACCGAGAAAATGCCTAAGTTATCGGGCTTGCTTAGGCGGGAAAGCATCCCAGTGGAGAAACTAGTCGCTAACTCAATTAGGTCGAAGGGGGTGAGCAACATATTGGCCGGCCTTGAGCTCTCCCTAAAGGGCTTAAGCGATGTTGCGCTGGATATATTGAGCGGATTAGCCGTGGGCCGGCACGTGATGGTGATGGGGCCCGTGGGGGTCGGCAAAACAACTTTAGCGGAGGAAATTGCTTCCCTCCTCTCAATATCGGATCCCCCATACATGGAGGTTGCTTGCCATAGCCACATGACGGCCGCGGAATTAACGGGCGATATAGATATAGCGGTGGCGCTCCAGGCAGGCTTGGATCACCCCCTCGCATTCATCCCAGGCCCGCTTGTCATGGCTCATGGCGGGATACTTGTGCTGGATGAAATAAACAGGCTGAATCCCTATAGTCAAGCAGCCCTGCTTCAAGCATTACAGGAGCACTTCGTGTTCATAAGGGGGTTCCGAATACGGAGTGATTTCCTGGTAATAGCGACCTCTAATCCCTCGGAGTACTCGGGCGTTTATGAGTTGAGCGAGGCGTTGGCTGATAGGATGAAGGTGGTTAACATAAATTACCCGGATAAGGACGTGCTGCGGGCAATACTTAATTGGAAGGCAAACCTAATGCTTGAGCATTTAGGCGTTAAGGTTCCTGACTTCGCCGTGGAGGTAGTGTCTAACTTAGTGATGCAAGTGGTTCAGGATGGCCTAGTGGACATCGGACCAAGCGTTCGTTCCTCCATATATGCGATATCCAGCGCAATGTCGCGCGCCTGGATAGAGGGCCGCGACGTCAGTCTAGTCGATTTAAAGAAGGAAGTAGTTAGCAATGTGGCTCACGTCATGAGGGGCAACTTCTCTAATGATGAGGAGAAGATAGATTACCTACTTAAGAAGTTCGACGATGCGGCGACCCTGAGCAGGAGGAAGCGTTAGCGTTTAAAGCAGGTGCTGGGAAATGCGTTACTCAGTGTATATTGATTACGTTTCCCGAGTGCTGGATAAGGTTTATGAGTACCTGAACGCCGATGCCCGGGTAATTAGGCCGGGCTCCGTGAGGGGATTCCAGTCCGCTGTTGATGATATAGTAATGAGAATGATGTTGTCAAGCAATTATGATGTAAAGGAATTAATGAAGCGAATAGGGATTGAGAACCTGATTACTTCGGTGGAGACATCTAATCCAGATGATAAGGTTCAAGTATTGGAGGATGCATTTGATTACGCATTTAATTCCGTGGATTCATCCATGAAACCAGATGAGAATAGCGTTGAGGCTCCCGCTCCTCCCGGCAATTCGGGAATGGGCGGCAAGAGCGATAAGGATCGCTCCGATAAATCCCAGGATCAAGGCGACCAGGATAAAGCATCGGCACCCAGTTCCCCGGTTATGGTTGATGGGGCGAGCACCATGGTGACGGCCATATATGAGGCCCTTTATGGCAGTGTTGGAACCGCGAATTTCCTTAACCTGGCCCAGCTCCTTAATATGTTTGTGGATCCCATGGCTAACATAACTGAGAAATTGAAGGCAATGGAGAAGTTATTCCCATACCTAAGCACCTATGGTCTCCTGTCTCCCCAGGATAAGGGTAAAAAGGTTGCATTGGATACCTTAAGATCCAGGAGCCGCGGCGCCTCGTCGCCTGCAGGAACCGTGAAGGTGGTGAGGTTCACCGAGACCACCATATACCCCACCTATGTCGTGAGCATGAGGGGTTATAGGTTGGGGGATGGTTTCTCAAGCATAGATTTCGATAAGACGGCCCTAAACGTCTCGCGGAAGATGTTGATGGGGAAACCCGTGACTCAGAGGGATATAGTTGTGAAGGAGTACGCCGACATAAAGATGCTGGATATAGTCTTGTGCCTAGACGTGTCGGGCAGCATGCGTGAATTGAGTGATGGGGTTATGAAGATAGATATAGCTAGGGACGCCATATCTAGGTACATCAATTTCCTGTCCAGAACAAGCGATAGATTGGCGTTAATATTATTCAATTTCCGGGCCGACGTATTATGGAANCTCCACCCAGTATCCAGGTATAAGCGGGAAATGCTGGAGATAACTANGTACATATATGCAGGTGGCGGCACCAATATATCGAATGCGTTGGAGAAATCCATGGATGTGGTGACCGGGACAAGCGGCGCAACGAGGCACCTAATATGCGTCACCGATGGTCGCACAATTAACGCAGTTAAGGCAATTAAGGATGCAGTTAAGTTGCGGAGAATGGGAACCACCATATCCACAATAGCCATAGGCAGCAATAGCGATGATGACTTGCTTATGAAGATATCGAAGCTCGGGAATGGCCTATTCATAAAGATAGGCAGCATGAGAGACCTCGATAGGGCTTTACTAATGGATAAAATGATGATAAAGTGAGCTACCCCGCCCTTAAGGGGCTTCCCGCTTCCCCGCCTTGTGGGGTCCCGAGGTTTGGGGGACGCCCCTTTTACGGGCGCCGCTCATCCCCCTGGCCTTGTGGGGTCGGCCCCTCACTCCCCGTTCCCACTGATTGAAGGGAGCTAATTACCCCACCAACACCAGGGCTTAGGCTTTACCCCACCCTAAAGGGCGAGTTTGCCGTTTCACTTTATGAGAACGCAAATGATAAAAGTAATATTGGTTCCTCGTTTTAGCGATAATGATATATAGGGACTCCCCGCTTATTACCTCGTGAAGTTGCCCTTATTCGTT
>LOBW01000113.1 GCA_001516585.1 Thermocladium sp. ECH_B | reverse complement strand
CTACTGGCCTATATCCCTGCCTTAAGGGGCGAGGTTTATTCCCTAATCAAGCGTTCGGTAACTGCTTTCCNCGAAGCGTCTCCATTAATTCCCTATACATGATGCTGAACACGCCGTGGCTGGGCGGCTTATTGCTCATNAATACTACCCACGCATTGATTAGTGCTCTGTACTCGAAGTTATCAAGTTTCGCCCAGAAATCATCAAGCATTGGGAATCCAGTGGATTTGAGGAACCCATATAATTCATTGATGTCATTAAGCGTCGCCTCCTTCTTACCGAACTTAATATCACGTCCAGTCACATGTCGTTCNCCTCCTCCAGGCATCATTACCTTGCCGTAAACCGCCTTAAGCCTCCACGTAGCTGTATCAGTGGAATGCAACTCCAGCGCCCTCAATATTGGCGTTATTATTGGACTGCCGAGTCCAAGCACGTGAACCTTGGGGTGATTTTCCTTGACCCTCATGATGAATTCCAAAGCCATTCTCCGAGAATTCTTCGGCACATTATGGGTCATCAATATGTATGGAACCAATGCTCCTATGGCTATCATGGATGGGCCATGATCCAGAGCCATCCTCAGCATGTCCATTGATAAATTAACATCCCTATAGAAGTGAATCACGGGCACAATATTGAAGCCGGGGAGCCTCTTGCTTAATTCAACGTAATTAGCCAAGCTTCTCCGCATCTTTAGCCAAGCCTCTTCCCTTGAATCCAATGGAGATGGCGGATAATCCAAGCTCAGGTAAGCCTGGGCGTCCCAGTACCTGGAATATATATCCACTATATCATCCACGCCGATCTCCATGCCTCTTTTGAGGAATTGATAACCGCCGGAATCAAGCCAAACCTCTCCTTCATGCTGCATTAATGAGTGAAGCGGCGCATCCCCTGGACTTGGCCTTCGCTTAATTAAGTTAAATGAATTAACCAATATTGGAATAGGCAAGTTAAGCTCTATCCATGGCCGTGGACGCGCACCTATGACCGGGGTCCCGAGGACTATCTTCACAAATATATAGGTAACGGATAACTTAAAGTTTTACCTGCATGGCGGCAAGTCTTAACCAGTCTTCAAGTTTTTAAATAGTTCATCTTTTACATATTATGGATGAACTCGAGTACTTAGAAGATTTAAATGGTGAAAGGACAAAATCGTTTATAGAGAAGGAAAATAAGAAAACAGAGGAAAAACTAGGTAAAAGAACAAAGGAGCTTTACCCAAAGCTTTTAGAAATTTATAAGGAACCCTACGTTCTAGGCATGTTTGCATATGACGAAAATAACCCAGTTATTCTACTCTATGGTGAGAAAAACCAGGTACTCCTAGGCAATAAAGTAATTTACACTTCACCAAAGGATTACATAGCTTCCTCAGTCTGGAAAGTTTACAATTCTAAGGAGATGGGAGTTAGTATAGAAAAGAAAGGAAGTGATAAGATTATAACTTTCCTAATTTCTCCTGACGGTAAAACCACGGAATTAGGAGAAATGGTAGAATCCCCTTTCTATTTTAAAGGAGAGTTATGTTACGTAAAGAGCTATCGTTATTCTCCTCCCCCTGACGGTGGAGAATACCCATCAGATAGGGTATTTTGCGGTAATGATATAGTTTACGGTAAGGATTTAAAGCCAGGAGAATTTGTATCAATTAGAACTTTCGGAGATTTTATAACGCTAATCAGGAGAAAAGGCTGGAGATATAGCGAACTATATGCAGGAGAAAGCTTTGATTCTCTTAAGAAGATTGACGAGGGAGAAGTAATAGACGTAATTGATTATGCTCAAGGAAATTTAATTTATCAAAGGAACGATTCAGTATATCTTAACCGTAAGGAGGTAATAAAATCTAATTATCCAATTTTAGGAGTCTCTTCTCTTAAAGAAACCTTGGCTGTTGAAGTTATAAAGGATTATAGAACTCCTTTATTGTTTTATGACATTAATGGGAATAAGATAGGTGAAGAAATACACGATAATATCCAGTTTATGGATAGTGAAGGACATTCCTTATTTATAGTAGAAACTTCGTTCAATTATAAGTTTAGGATTTCAAGGATAGCTAAGGAGAAAAGCGAAACAATAATGCAATACGGCAATTATGACGTAAAAGTTACGGACATCTATGTTAAAGGAGACGTATTACTCCACGGGTTCCTCCTGTCCAAGACTAATAATCCCAAGGGAGTTATAGTTTATGGCTATGGAGGATTCAGAATTTCTTTACTCCCTTCATTTCCTATGTCTACAAGACCATTACTTGACGAAGGGTACTCTGTTTTAATCACCAACTTGAGGGGAGGTTACGAAAACGGAGAAGAATGGCACAAGGCAGGAATGTTGCCTAATAAGAAAAACGTGTTCAAGGACTTTTCTGAATTCCTTAGGTTAGTGAAGAGCTTAGGCGGTAAAACTATTGCTATGGGAGGAAGCAATGGCGGACTTTTGGTAGGTGCTACGGAAAATGAATATCCTGAAGTCATAGACTGCGCAGTAATTGGACATCCAGTGCTGGACATGCTGAGGTATGATAAACTTTACGTAGGAAAATATTGGGTTGAGGAATACGGAGACCCAAACGATCCTAAGTACAGAGATTACTTACTTTCGTATAGTCCTTATCATAATCTGAAGAAAGGCTTACCAAAGACTTTCGTATATACTGGAATTAATGACGATAGAGTTCATCCTGCTCACGCATTAAAATACGTAGCTAAGTCAGAAGAACTGGGAAACGACATCATGCTATTTGTTAATGATTCCGGACACGCAATAGCCGATCCAGAGTCTGAGGCTAGGGAATACTCCTACGTTATAGCCTTCATTGAGGAATGCACGTCAAGTAAATAACTTCTTTGCCTCAATGAGCATTTCTTCTATTCTTTTTAAGGAGACTTTAACATACTCTGCAGAGTATTTTCTCTCATGAAATCCCCATACGCGTAAATCGTAACCGGCATTCCATCCGTCTAAAACCCAATAACCCAGTTTTTAGAGAGCGTCTTGCTAGCCTTACCTAATAAGTAAGTGTACCACCTGCCTTCTTTCAAAAACTCCTTGTATTCCTCCGTCTTAAATTTTTCCACTAATGCCTTAACGACCCCTTCGGCAACTTTCTGACCCCTCCCCGCCCTAAAGGGTTCCCCGAGGTAGAGGGTTACGCCCCATTAAGGGCGCCACTCGTTCCCCTGGCATTGCGGGGCGGCCTCTCACTCCCCACTGATTGAGGGGAAGCTAACTACCCCACCAACACCAGGGCTTAGGCTTTATCCCGCCTCTAGGAGGAGTGAGACTTGTCTTCCATTTTGTACTTCCTTTAGGATGTTTATTTAATAGTGGATAACGCTAAACAAAGTGAGTGATTCCCTCTATTATTAATTGAACTGCCCAAGATGCTATTATTAAGCTGAAGAATCTGCCTATCATTTTCAACATGCTTTGACCCATTACCCTCACGAGCAGCAGGGAGTACCTAACAGTCAGGTAAGTGAAGAAGGAGGAAACGATTATTCCAATAATAACTGCAGCGATTGGGTAGTAAGTCATGTATATTATCGCGGA
>LOBW01000112.1 GCA_001516585.1 Thermocladium sp. ECH_B | reverse complement strand
CGTGGTTCATCACCTTCATCCTCACCACTTCACAGCTAGTGGTTCACCCCGCTCCATTCGTCCAGCGGTGGACCACGGGCTGAGCCTTCAACCCATTACCCCTATCCCTCACCACGGAGAGCCCCCCATCCACGGATCCCAGGGACTCAAGGATATATGTTAGCGTGGGGACACGTTATGCAGTGCTCGCGCCCTATTCAGGGCTTCCCCACACAATTATTCCCTCGCATTCAGAGCCTAAAAACCTTACCCCGCCCTAAAGGGCGAGGCTTGTCACTCATTTTGTCACAATGTGCTTCACGTGACGAATGCATACGTAAGGATGAGGAAATCACGAAACCCATGGCGACCGGGCTCGGCACTAAGTTCACGCCGAGACTTCACATAATTCAGGGGTTTAAATAATAGGGCGTTAATTAGGGATAATGCACTGCCTTAGGTGTCACGTTCCACGTATGGAGTATATCCTATCATCACCTGGACCGCAGTAGATTACCGCGGGCTCGGGCTCGATGCGTTCACCGGTGGCTGAGTCTGTTGTGTGCGCTTCAAATAATTCTCTGGCTGTTAATTGCCTATACGTGATCTTACCCTCACTCATGCTAACCACGTAGCCCCTTAACTCCTTCACCGGGAGCCCGGTGAGCTCATCAACCTCCTTCCTAAATGACCTCAGTATAATACTCAACACTTCACTGGATCTCAGGGACTCCACAAACCACCCATAGAACTCGGGCCATAGGTGTGGGTTAGTCCCATAGACAAACTCGTTTGGACCCGCCCTCGTTACATCCCACTTAATTGCCTCCAAATCACCGGCTTTTTCCAATCCCATACCCATGGCTATTATGGCTCCGTCATCGAGTCCCCTCCAGGTGCTTGGTCTAGCTAATTTAGAACCCGTTATTGTCAATATGGCCACCTCAATCACGTGGGACTCAAGCTCGGAAAGGAATTCCGACAAGCCACCAACCTCTCTAATCCACCTCTCCCCCTCACTCCTAGCCCTCTTGATGAGCCTGGAAATCTCCCTGGACTCACTCCTCACGACCTTCTTAAAGAGCTCTATCAACTCGTCAAGTGTGCCCTCGTACTCGTCGAGGTACCTGTGCGCACTGATCTCTGCCTTGAACATGTAGTGGTACCTATTCCTCCCTAGGCGAAACCTATCGTACTCCAGTATTGAGAATGGGACGTAAATCCCGAGGGACTTCACGTACCTCCTAACCTCCTCCTCTATCCTATCCACCTCCTCACTCAACCTCTTCCTTCTCCTTAATTCCCTCAGCAACTCCCTACTAAAGACATCCAACTGCTCCGGCTGTGCTTCCTTGAGGAACTTGAGAATGTCCTCGGCATCAAAGGTGAAATCCCTACCTTTCTCTAGGTAAATTGATTGTTCTGGAATCACGACCTCACCCTTCCTAGACCTCTCAACAACCTCCTCAAGTTTATCCCTCACCTGCGCCACCAAGTCCTTGCTCTCATCCAACCCCATACCAACCAAGTCGAGGACGTAATCCACGTACCACCTAATCCTCCCTAAATCCCTGGCATCACGCTTATGCATATGATTACCAAATAAACTGATTATTAAAGCTTTAATAGCCACTGCATTAATAAGTCCAGGTATTATTCGTCACGATGTAGAGGAGCTGAGGGCGTTAAAAGCCCGGAGGACGGGAGCCGACTTCCCCAGCAATACCGGGAGGAGGATCCGCGACGCGGAGACCGAGTAGCGCCCATAATGGGGCGTAACCCCCAAGACCTCGGGGAACCCTAAAGGCGGGGAGGAGGTCAGTGCGGTACTACGGCGCCTATGAATCCTTCGAATTAGCCATAATATATGATAAAGTTATCCCCCATCCCCGCCATAAATGGCGAGGTTTTCCCCATGTGTATAAACTGAGTCCCCATACAATAATGCAATTGCCCTGGGGGAATACCTAGAATTGAAATTAGCCGCCAATCAGCGGCATTCTTAAAGGCGGAAAAGGCAAAATAACATAGTCAGTGAACTACCTCGCTCTCACGGGGACTTCCCCTAACCCCCAAAAGTTAATTAAATTTAAATATAAACTCATAAGATTCACGGAGAAATTCATTGCCTTAGCACTATGTAGTACTTCGATTTTTTATCGCTTGTCACAATTATTAATCCATTTAATTCAAGCTTCATCAATGCGCGCCTAATCTCGGATTCGCTGGCTTCGCTGCTCCATGCCTTAACTGCCTGAAGAAGATCGGAATAAGCTATTTCCTTCTTTGACTTAAGGAAGTTATATATCAAGTAATCCAGCGGCAGCGATGCACTCATCACTGATCACACATATAGGCTCTCCGCCCTCCCCCGCGTTCTCGCCACCATTTGCCTTATGCGGTCCCACCAAGACTCATAGAACTTAATCATGTCTGGAGTTATTGATGCCCGAACCTTCTTCATTGCCTGCAGGAAGTGCCTAGCCTCCACGCTCGTCGCATTCTCGTTCTCCCTAAGCGCAATTAATCCGGCCTCCCTCACCAGCATCTCTATATCCGCGCCGGAGTACCCCTCCAACATGTTCGCCAACTCCTCCAGGTCGACGTCCTTGGCTAGGGGCATGTTCCTCGTGTGAACCCTGAGTATCTCGAACCTAGCCTCCTTATCGGGCGGCGGAATATAGACTATCCTATCGAATCTCCCGGGCCTCAGCAGGGCTGGATCCATCATGTCGGGCCTATTGGTGGCCCCAATTATCACTATATCGTCAAGCCTGGATATGCTATCCATCTCCGCCAGCAGTTGGGCAACTATCCTATCCATTGCTCCCGTATCCATGGTCATGCCCCTCGCTGGGGCTATGCTGTCTATTTCGTCGAAGAATACCACGGCTGGGGCTGCCATTCTGGCTTTCTTGAATATCTCCCTAATTGCTTTCTCGCTCTCCCCGAACCACTTGGAGAACACCTCCGGCCCCCTCACGGATATGAAGTTGCTCCCGGACTCAGTCGCCACGGCCTTAGCCAACAAAGTCTTCCCAGTACCCGGAGGCCCAAACAACAAAATACCGCGAGGCGGATCCACTCCTAACTCCTCGAAGTATGATCTATACTTTATTGGCCACTCAACGGTTTCCCTCAACTCTTGCTTAACATTATCGTAACCGCCAATATCATCCCACTTANCCTCCGGCATCTCGACTATTATTTCCCTAAGCACGGTTGGTTGAACGTACCTCATTGCATCCAGGAAGTCCTGCTTACTTATCCTGATCTTCTCTAAGATGTTTTGCGGTATCTCAGGTTGCTCTAGGTCTATCACCTTCTGATCAATTGATTTCCGCAATCTGGCCATTGCTGCTTCTTTCACTAGTGCAGCTATATCGGCCCCAGTATATCCATGCGTCATTTCGGCTAATTCATCAAGACTGATCAAGTCTGACTTATCGCAAATATTGTTCTTAACATCATCCTCACTGCAGAGCGGCACATTACGGGTATGGACGCTCAATATCTCCCTACGGGCATTCTTATCCGGCATTCCAATGGTTATCTCCCTATCGAATCTGCCGGGCCTCCTAAGGGCTGGATCAACGGCGTCGGGCCTATTAGTGGCCCCGATAACGACGACTTGACCCCTCTCCTGCAAACCATCCATCAAAGTAAGCAACTGAGC
>LOBW01000111.1 GCA_001516585.1 Thermocladium sp. ECH_B | reverse complement strand
GCTTGCCTCCGTCGGCGATAAGGAACTGCCTGGAAACGTTTATTAATGGGTTATTGAATATTAATGAAAATGGGCGATATCGCCGGCGTCCTCAGCCAGGCCCAGGACATGTTCACGAGGGTATATGAATTAATGCTATCCGCCCAAAGAGGCGTATGTATACTAGACATAACATTAATGGATAGGCNCGGGGAATTAGGCAGGGTACTAACCAAGATAAGCGAGAAAACCGGAGCGGAACTATTATTATCATATGCATACGCGGACACGCGATCCAAGATTGGACACGCTATACTGATATATGAATGCGGGGGGGAGGGGGGGAGTCGAATAATTGAGGCAGCAAGGGAGGGCGGCGCAATAGTGATGGGCGCGTATTACTTATCATCAATTAATTATCGCGAGGAGCATGGTTAGGCATGAACCTAGGCTTCACATTGCCCGCCGTAATTAATGGGGGAAGAGTGAATTTTTTTAAACGGCTTCTCTAGGTTCCCCTTTGATGAGTTGCGTTTTCTGCGATATAATTAATGGGAGGGCGCCTGGGTACGTGGTTTATGAGGATGAGGATGTCGTGGCTATCCTGGATAAGCACCCGGCCGCCGAGGGGCATATACTGGTAATGCCGAGGAGGCATCATGAGAATATCTATGAGTTGCCGGATGACTTGCTCTGCAAAGTAATTAAGGCAACCAAGAAGGTGGCTCTGGCCGTGAAGGAATCACTGGGCGCAACTGGAGTAAGGGTGCTTCAGAATAATGGGGCGGATGCCGGCCAAGTGGTTTTTCACATTCATTTCCATGTGATTCCATTTTATGGTAACTATAGATGGAACAAGCATGAATTGACCCCGGAGGAGGCGGAGAGAGTGGTTTCCAGGGTGAAGCCCATGCTCTCGAGAATGGGGGTGAGCAGCAATGCCGAAAAGCATTAAAAGGATGGGGCAAGGGCCATGAATGAGGGCCGGTAGTCTAGCCTGGAAGGATATCCGCCTTGCACGCGGGAGATCGTGGGTTCAAATCCCACCCGGTCCACCATAACTGTTACCCAGTCTAATTGGTGCTGGGTGGAGACTATATTAATTGCCCACCCAATCACAGTTAATGAGTGATTCCTATATTGAGGGCATGTTGCGGGGCGATATTGCTCCCTTCATGCGTCACATAAATGCGCAGCTGCATGTTGGATCTAGATGGGAGTCGGATTACGATGATGAATTAAGCAGGTTAGCTCCACGGCTCACCGCATTGATTGATGACGCTGCCGATGCTTACTGCGTAAATGGTAGGTCCGCCGGGGTAAGCGAATTCTTCTCGGGGAATGAGTGTTTCAGCGTAATTAGCGGGGAATTACGGGACATATTGTCTTCCCCACGCAATGACTCGTATTGGCAGAGGAGGACAATGACTGCTTTAATGCTTGTTTCTCGTGGGGAGAATCCTTTTTCATGTTAATGGAAATCTTTTTATATTCTTCTATAATCAATTAATTTCGTGGAGAGGTTACTGAGGCCTAAGGAGACTTGCCAGTTGCTCAGCATTTCATACTCAACGCTCCTACGATGGATCAGGGAGGGAAAAATGAGGGCAGTAATGACTGAGGGCGGGAAGTATAGGATACCCTACAGCGAGGTAAAGAAGTACCTGGAGAGGAGGGGAGAAGTAAGGGCGGTAATTTACGCAAGGGTCTCCTCGGCGGACCAAGAGGATCTGGAGAGGCAAATAAACTACCTAACCTCATACGCAACGGCGAAGGGCTACAAGGTAGTTGATGTGATAAAAGATGTCGCCAGCGGATTGAACACACAAAGAAAGGGACTACTAAAACTCTTCAAACTAGTTGAGGAAAGGAACATTGACGTCATATTAATAACCCATAAGGATAGGTTGACGCGATTCGGTTTTGAATACCTTGAAGAATTCTTCTCAACCATGGGTGTAAGGATTGAGGCGATTCTCGGAGAAGAACCCAAGGATGCCACACAAGAACTCGTGGAGGACTTGATTTCCATAATAACCTCGTTCACTGGAAAAATCTATGGGATTAGGAGCCACAAAAAGACACTCCTAGTTCAGGGCGTAAAAAAGCTGATGGGCGAGCTAAATGGATAGGGTAGTAAGATTAAGGGTTAAGGCCGATTACAACACGTACTCTGCACTCAAGGAGGTTGAGGAGGAGTACAAGGCAATACTGGAGAATGCTGTGAATTATGGGTTTGAGAGCGGAGCTAAATCCTTTATTAGGGTTAAGGCCGGGATTTACGGGGCTGAGAGGGAGAAGCATAAGGACTTACCGTCCCACTACATTTATACCGCATGTGAGGATGCAAGCGAGAGACTGAAGAGCTTTCAAAAGTTGAGGAGGATGGGGAGGAATTACACTGATAAGCCTGAGATTAGGAGGATTACCGTCCATCTCGATGATCACTTGTGGAGGTTCAGCCTCAGTTGGGTTGAAATCTCCACAAAGAGGGGTAGGGTAAGGCTCTCCCCCATGTTTCCCAAGATCTTCTGGAGGCATTATAATGATGGTTGGAGGATGGCGAGCGAGGCTAGGTTTGGGCTGTTGAAGGGCAACGTCGTTGAGCTCTACATCATTTTCAAGAGGGATGAACCAAAGCCCTACGAGCCTGAGGGCTTAATCCCAGTTGACCTAAACGAGGACTCGGTGTCAGTTTTAATTGGAAATACGCCAGTCCTTTTGGAGACCAATACTAAGAGGATTACCCTGGGTTATGAGTATAGGAGGGAGGGGATTATGAGAGGCAAATCCACTAGGGATAGGGATGTGAGGAGGAAGTTGAGGAGGTTGAGGGAGGGGAACAAGAAGCTTGATGTTAGGAGGAAGTTGGCTAAGCTTATTGTTAAGGAGGCCCTTGAGACTGGGAGCGCCGTAGTTCTGGAGAACTTGCCGAAGAGGGCTCCGGAGCACATGGTTAGAAACATCAGAGATCCACAGCTTAGGTTGAGGATTTACCGCGCAGCCTTTGCCTCGATGAAGAGGACTATAATAGAAAAGGCTGGGGAGTATGGTGTTCCAGTGATTTTGGTTAATCCTGCCTTTACGTCGAGCAAGTGCCCCATCCATGGGGCTATGATCAACTATCGACCCGATGGGGGCAATGCTCCGAGGGTTGGTAGGTGCCCCGTGGGCGGTGAGCTCTGGCATAGGGACGTGGTTTCGCTGTATAATTTGAGGAAAAGGGCTGGAGGTGGGAGCCTCGTGCCGTTGGGCTCGACGGGGACCCATGACCCGCCTATCATAGGGCTTGGTAGGTGGCTGAGGTCCAAGTCCCTACGCTCAATCGTGAATGAATATAAAATGAGCGAAATGAGAGCGTAGGGACAAACGGTTGGCGTGGCGACAATAATTGCCTTGCCCACTCAATTATTGGTGACTCTCCTGAGCTCCGCCACTAGGAGCGGCCTCCAGTTAAGGCTGGACACGGCTAATGCATTGGAGAGAATGGCCAACTTATTATCCGTGATTTATGCGGAGGCAATTGTTCACTTAATGGCGGAGGCAGCGGGTAGTTCAATGAATATATTCGTTCAATTAATGAGGGGCTACTGGATAAGCCGCGGCAAATGAGGGCTCCTCAATATTTACCTGTGGTGCTGAGGAGCCTAAGGAACCGCATTCATTGGTTTGCATGTTATCGGTAACTACGGCAAGCAATTAATCGGCTTGTCCCCAAGTCTCTATATGTTGCTGATGCCCCTTTA
>LOBW01000110.1 GCA_001516585.1 Thermocladium sp. ECH_B | reverse complement strand
AATACTTCACGTATCTGTGCTTATCATGGTGTTGAGGTCACTAGGGATCCGAGGGGAGTAGTTAATTGCCCTAAAGGTCATAAGCTTCATTCGGACCTAAACGGTGCATTGAATATCTTGAAGAAGGCTACCGGCATAACGATCTCAACGATTAGGAGGCCTCTCTCCTTTATCGTGGATCATAATCGAGTAGCGCCCGTGAAAGGGGCGTAACCCTCTAGACCTCGGGGAATCCTCGCCCTCAAGGGCGGGGAGGAGGTCAGATAGATATAAGGAATGTGATTAATCACTTCTCGAGGGGGGATTAATGTGATGGAATCACCGAGAAGATTGGAGACGCTGTTGCCGGTGAGGAGCAGAATAATTGCTAGGCGGGAGGAGGCTCCGGAAACCGTGACCCTTGCCTTGGACAGGGGATTTCCCCGCGCCTTGCCTGGGCAGTTCATAATGGCATCCACCATTGATGGCGAGGTACCGATATCCCTCGCCGGCGAGGCCCTAATAACATTCAAGAGAGTGGGGAGAACCACGGGTAAATTATTTGGCTTAAGTACGGGCGACTTCGTGGGGACCCGGGGACCCTATGGCAACTCATGGCCCGGCAATTACGATGATTACCTGATAATAACGGGGGGAATAGGAATACCCCCCATAAGGTTCTTCATGGATAAGTACTTGGGCAGGAAAAACATAACGCTCCTCTACGGCGCCAGGAGCCCAAGCGATATAATATATAAGGACCTAGTGCTGGAGGAGTGGCCGCGCAAAGCCAACGTGCTGGTCACCGTGGATAGGGGCGACGCATCATGGAGGGGAAACGTGGGGTTGGTCACGGCGCTCCTAGACAAGGTGGAGCTGCGGCGGGGAATGGCCGCCCTCATAATAGGGCCGGAGATAATGATGATTAACGCGGTTCGGGCCCTCATTAATATGGGCATGGAGGCCCACGATGTATACCTCTCGCTGGAGAGGCACATGGAGTGCGGCGTCGGCTTCTGTGGGCATTGCAATATAGGTAAGCATTACGTGTGCGTGGATGGACCCATATTCAGGCTCAGCGATGTTAGGGACGAGTTATCCAGGGAGGGCTGGAGCATTTAATACCTACTCAAGCGCAGCGCTTATGGTTCTGCCGTCAAAGGCCATGGATCCAAAGAATCGCTTATATAGATATATGTTCGCCACATTAACCAGGAGAGCCAAGGCGAAGGGAACTGGTATAGGCAAGTAATCCAGCATGGCTCCTGACGCGGTCGTGGCCACGGCCGATGGGAATAACCTCGCCGCCTGATTAACTCCAGCAGTTGTGGATCTCGCGTCCCTGCTGACTAGGCCCATCATTAGGGATTGCTGGGCCGGCAGCGACGCTACCCTGAACATAACGAATACTAGGTAGGATAGAACGGCAGCCATGAATGCCTCATTGATCGTGATTGGGAGGAGACTTATGAATGGCAACGCAATTAGCGCTATGGTCGATATGGTTCTGGTGATTATCACGGCATTAACGAAGCCCATGCGCCGCGTGAGGCTCGGCGTGGCGAGCGACATTAATGCGGCCATCACTCCCCCCAGGAAAAATATATTGCTTACTTCCCCCCTTGTTGCTTTAAAGAGCACCTCGAACAGTATTGGGAGGAATGGAGTCACGAGCCCCTGCCCCGTCCCGTTCAGTACCCCCACGGCGGCGAACATCTTCATGATTCTCCTATCCCTGGAGCCGCCCCCCTTCTTCTCGGTTGATTTGGCTCCCCTATAATTATCCCTAATGGGGGCTATCGCTGCGAGGGATATTGTTGATAGGATGAGGGAAATCGTGAATGCCTCCATGTACCCCAAGTGAATAATTAATACGCCCACCGCGCCCGCGAGTCCTGAAGCCACATTCAGCAGGGAGTAAATGGTTGTCCTATTATCATCCCTCGTTTTATCGGCCAGCATCGCGGTCATAATTGGCGCAACCACTGCGCCAACGCTTCCGCTGGCTAGTGCCCCGGCCGTGCCGAAGCCCCCCATTGCTGCGGCAATGAGCAGCAGGAAGTAATTGCGGGTAAATAGTAGGATGGCGGTCGCGGCGGGCAGCATGGCCGTGGCCAGCATTAGGATCTTCTTTCTTCCATACTTGTCCCCAAGCCTCCCGAAGTATAGGGATAAGGCTGGTGCAGTGAATGCGCCTACGCCGAAGAATATGCCTATTAATGTGAGGGATAAGTGAAGCACATTATATAGGTAGAGCCCAGTGGCTATGCCTAGTGCCCCAGCCGCCGTGCTTCTAAGCATTCTGGACAATAATATGAGCCATATATCTCTATCCATGCTGGGGAGAAAATTAACTGCTTAAAAAATTTACCGATATCGGTTTAATAAAAACGAGAAACAACGGGCCGCCCCTTAAACCTTAACCGATTCAAGCCTGGCATTCCTGAAGAACACGTAGAACAAGGCAGTGGCCGCGCTATATAGTCCGGCAGTTATGAAGAATGGGTAATAGAGGTTCCCCTCCCCAAATAAGTACCCCCCTATTGATGGCCCGGCAGCCCTAGGTATTGAACTCAATAAATTAATGAAACTGGTGGCGCTGGCCCTCTGATTCTCCGGCATTAATCTAAGTATCATTGAGCTCAGCAAGGGGTTCCCCATATTCATTAAGGCATTCCTAACCACGAACACCGTGCTGGCAATGGCGAAGCTGGGCGAGAAGGGCAGCACCACCAATAGAATTATGGCCGCGACATGGGTCAACACGATGGCCCTCACCATACCTACCCTAGCAGCTAAACGAGGCGCCGCGAGAACCGTTAATGCCAGAGTTAGGTCCGATAAGGCGAAGACAGGGCTCATCTGCCTAGCGGAAACATTGAATTTGAGGTTGAACCATAAAGACATGAGGGGAATCACAATCCCCGCCCCTAACCCGATTACCGCCTCCGTGGAGAACTTACCCATGGTAACGCTTAACCTAAAGAACGCTCTCCCAGTGCCCCTATACCTCTCGTGAATCATTGATATTAGGAGGAGGGAAGCAAGCGCGACGCTTGAATCCACTAGGAAAATCAGCCGTATGGGCAAGGCAAGGGGAAGCAATGCGCCTATTAGTGATGACACTATTGATAACGAGTTTATCAGGCTTAAGTCGTTCTCCACATTACTTGTTTTCTCCGCCAGCATTGCGTTCACGAGTCCCCCGCCTCCCCAGGATGAGGAGAAAGCATAGGCGTAGGGGATCCTCATGAATAGGAGCAGGAACGCCAGGGCGGATATGGCCCTACTAATCATGGCAAACCGCTTCCTGCCGTGGGCATCCGCCAAAACCGAGAATATGAATCCAAGGCTTGAGGAGAACACTATTGATGCCGAGAGAAGTAGGCCAACATAGAAGGGGGGAAGCCCTAATTGCGTTAAGTATATGGGCACAACTATTGTATTGGCTCCCCAAGCAATCCCGGAGATAGAGGACGAAGAGACCAATAATGCTTCCTCCCTATTCATTCAGTCCAAAACCAGTTTACCCCTGAATTAATATGCTTATCCGTTTAATCCAGCCGGCATGGATTCATTGAATTAATTGGGCAGCCTTATCCACGGCCTCCACGTTGCGCCTAATCATGAAGAGCAGGGCCAGAACAGATATCACCAACACGCCGAAAACATACCTAAGCCCAATAACGTCCGCCACGAGGCCCATGAGGGTGGGCGTAGCTATGCCTATAAGCATCATTACGGCGAA
>LOBW01000109.1 GCA_001516585.1 Thermocladium sp. ECH_B | reverse complement strand
CCAACCAGCTAAGTAGTGGGCTTCTCTATCCACCTATTAGCCCAACCAGCTAAGTAGTGGGCTTCTCTATCCACCTATCAATCCGTCTCTCGGTGTTCCTAAGAACCACTATACGTGAGTTCACGTCTTCATCCATGAACTCATACATGGTTCCTAACTCCCTTAATAATTTATTGGCCCACTCCCTTACCTCCTCATGGTTCAACATGTTTTCCTTGCCTAACCTATAAACCGAGTGGCCGAGATGCATGTATGACTTGACCTCTATGAAGTGTGGACTACCCGCTCGCATTAATTCGGCGAATTCTGGGACGTACTTCGGGTCAGTGTTCCATCCCTTTATTAACGTTATCCTCACAACAGTTCTAGTGCCTAGTTTAGGCAGCATTTTGAGCGTTCTTAACCAGGAATCCCACGCAGCTTCCCCCTTCATTACCGGCACATTTATCTTATTGAATAATGCCTTATTGGGGGCATTACATGACAAGTATAATTGAGTCGGCAAGGCGTTCTCCTCCACCAGCCTCTCTATTGCCTCTGGGTGCTCGCCATTAGTGACAATGAATATTGATTTAGTGTTGGGGAGGGACCTAATTAACTTAACTAGCTCAGGCAGCTTGGGGTAGAGAGTTGGTTCCCCCGATAGTGATATCGCGAAGTGCGTCGGTTCCAGTGCCTCCCTGATTTTCTTCTTGCCCTCGGGGTGACCGANGTAGCCAGATAATAGTCGTCGCCTCTCCGCTAATACGCCGTTCAATAAGTCCTCGGGCTCCATCACCTCGTCGCTGCCTGGGGTAATTGAGTCGAANGCATCAGTTGGTCTCCAACAGTATACGCACCTATTGCTGCATACCATGCCCATGGGCCCAAACTCCACGCACCTATGGCTGCCGCCGACCGGGGCTCCATAGAACTTATACTTATAGCAGCTCGGTCCCCCGGNGAGGGATGACTTGGTCCAGTGACACAGCTCTACTGTGGCGTGGCCATATACGCCGTACTTGGACTTCAATAGTTCGGCTCTGGTATCTATCTTTATCTTTATCTTGCCGCCAATGACCTCATGATACTTCAGCCTCTCTTCCTGTACTTCCTCCATTGTCTATGATGCTCATGTAGAGTTAAAAACTTTTGCATTTGATCCTATTATTCATGAATAAGCGACTTTGTTGAAAGTTTCTCCGAATTATCTTGGTTTCCCCTAAGCGATTAATTTATTTTAATCCAATTAAAGCATTCGCTGGATGCAGTGCAATGTAGTGGTTGATTCAAGGGAGCACTCCACGGCTCTGGAGGTAATTAATGAACTGAAGAGACTTGGATGCACGATTATAGAGAGAGCCATAGAGGCTGGGGACTACGTTATATCGGATACGACTGTAATCGAGAGGAAGAAGGCCATGGACTTCATTAATTCCATAATAGATGGCAGATTATTCGATCAGGCCAAGAGACTGATCGAGCATTACCAGAACCCCATAATACTGATAGAGGGCGATCCCTGGCGGGCGATATCCAGGAGAAGCATTCATCCCCATTCCGTGGCGGGAGCCATGGTGGCCCTCAACAAGATGGGGATAAGGGTCCTCTACTCGGCGAATGAATCGTTAACCGCCTACATAATATTCTCCTTAGCCAAGGTAGATGAAGGCAAGCCGATAAAGGCCGTGACCGCTAGGAAGGGGGAGACGATACGGGAATTACAGGTGCAGTTGTTGGGTTCCCTTCCAGGGATAGGTGGAAAAAGGGCTGAGAAGATATTAATGGAGTTCGGCACTCCATTAACTGCATTGAATAATTTCGAGTCCTGGAGCAAAATAAATGGAATAAGTGAAAAAACCATAGCCGCGGTCAGGAAAGTATTAACCACTAGGTACAGTGACGGGGCCGAGGAGAGGCTTGGGAATGGGAATAACATATTGGACTTCATCGAGTAGGCTCCACAGCGACCTCGCCCCTACCCCCCACCTCCCCCTTCACCTCGGCATTAATGCCCATCAACTTAATCACCCTCACATTAGTTAGGAGGTGCTGCGTTACCTGCGACACGGTGTACCTAGTGGGTTCACTCGCTATGGCCGCGTAAGTAGCCATCATGTCCCCCATATTGGGGTCAAGATCAGCGCCGCTTAAGATGCTGCTCAATAATTTATCCGCCGCCTCATTACCCACAGTCTCGGCCGGCTTACCTAATTCACCCAATGCGTCTCCACCCACTCTATGGCCATCATCAAACAAGCCCCACACAACTATACCGCTTCCAGGGCTTAATCCGGCCCCAACATCTATCTTAATATCAATGGGCAACCCAAGCCTCATTAATCTATTCCTCGCAGCAGCAGCTTGCCTAGCAGCCACGTGGCTAGGCAGGCTTGTTGCGTGGGAGATTCCCTCCACCCTTATGGGCCGCGATTCTCCAAAGGAAACGCCGTGCACCTTGCCCGGCCGGGTCTCAAGTATTGCGATTCCTCCACCCCTTGGATAGTGGCCCCGCTTCTTCGTGGTAATGAGTGCCTTCACGCCCATTAGCTCCAGGTTCGGCATGACCACGTTAGCCATATAGTCAANTGGGGGAGCCATGGGAACATCGGTTCCGCCCCTCAGCTCTATTATGGATCCGCAGCCCGCATGCATGAGTAGAGGCATTATTGTTTGGATAATTAATGAAATGCTGCCCGCGGTTCCCACATCAAAGATCTGATTGCTGCATGTGATTTTGCCGGGGATAAAAGTGATCTCCATTGATCCCTCCCGCATACCAATAACCTCGGCGTTGCTTAGCTTGGCAGCTGCAGAGATGGCGGTGATATGCTGCATTCGAAGCCCAGGATTATTGCGCTTCACCCGTATGTTTCTAATTCTAACGGGAACGCCGATCACGGCCGAAAGCGACACGGCGGTCCTAAGTATTTGACCGCCCCCCTCGCCCATTGATCCATCTATCTCAATCACGATATGTGTTGCGTGGATTGGTTTTTTATCTTATTGGAATTAAGGACCATGAGAAGGGGGCTTCATTTTTATAACNCAGAGACCCTGCAAGGGCGGAGCGGTTTACTTATTGAGTAAGTTTAATAAAGGGGCTTAATTCTCCATTGATTGAATGAATTCTGTGACATGTCCATACTGTGGATTACCGACCTGGAGCTTCGACAGCTTCGTTAGTGATAGGTTCATGAATAATCCGAGGTTCTTCACCACCCATATAATACTATGTAAATGCAGCAATTGCGGCAAGATGTTCTACTTAGCCAAGACTAGGCTTAGATCAATAACTTATAAGATGGAGGACATAGATCTAGCGCCGGTAAGGCATTCATCCCCAAACCAGGACATGGATAATGACCAGCAGACCCAATGATGGTGAGGCGGTCCCCATTATTTGAGGCATCGCTTATTAGCCTAAGTAATAGATTTAAGTTCCGCGGATCCAATTACAATTCATGCCTGAGATACCGCTTGCACCCGTGGATCGCATATTCAAAAAAGCCGGTGCTGAGCGCGTTGGGGAGGATGCAGTTCAAGCCCTGCGTGACGTGTTGGAATCGATAGCGTATGACTTAGCCAATAGAAGCATAGAGATGTCGAAGCATGCCAATAGAAAAACAATAACAGCGGAGGACGTTAGAGCAGTTATCAGGATAATAAGGTGCGTGCCCCTCTCCGTGTAATGAGTGGAATAAGCACAGCCTTTTAGGCACTGGCCTCCTCCCCGCCCTTTAGGGTTTCCCGAGGTCTTGGGGGTTACGCCCCTTTATGGGCGCTACTCGGTCTCCGCGTCGCGGGTCCTCCTCCCGGTATTGCGGGGGAAGTCGGTTCCCACCCCCATTCTCTAAAAATTGACCGGGGGAGGACATTAAAGGGACCTTTTCAAGCTTCACCCCGCGA
>LOBW01000108.1 GCA_001516585.1 Thermocladium sp. ECH_B | reverse complement strand
AATAGCTGGAATACTGCCTAATAAGAGCGGAGGATCAATAATATTCGCTGATCCCCACCTATTTGCAAACTGCTTGAAGAATAATGGTATAATCAATAAAATTAGTCAAACAACGTCTGGATTAAGGCTGGTCGCCATATATAAATCAATCAGCGGATATGTATTTCAATCACTTGACTTTTCCTTGAATCCCGGAACCGGAAGTCAATCATATCCAGTTCCCTGCACCACATTACAGGGAACCAAGTCCAATGGCGCATCTAATGGAGCAGGAACCAAGTCCAATGGCGCATCTAATGGAGCAGCTTCGTGTTATTGGAATTTACCTGCCACTCCCCTTCTTTTAATCGCATATGTGACTCCCAATTCTAATTCCGCTAATGTACCTCCGGCTCAAGTATTGATCATTCCTTATGGAATATGGCCTGAGTATTATCTCAGCAATAGGGAGATAGTTTTTGGAAAAGCCGATCCATTCGCATCCATGGCGTCCTCAAGCTATATTGTTGATATAGGGGGATCAACATACACGGTGCAGCTCAACCTATACTACACCGGCAATGAGTTCGCATCATTCGGTGGTTAAAAGTGAGGGGGCAAGCATTAATACTTACCGCGATAGTGCTGGCAGTAGCCATTATGGTAATAGCTGTGCTTTTTAGGATGTTCACCATGACTCCTGCCTTCGTGTATCAGAGAAGCATATACTACTCATTCAAGTATAGCCCGCAAGTAATTGCTCAACAAGTATCGCAAGTAATACAGGAGACCGTATTGACTTATGCGAGGAATTATAGTGATTTCCTGGAGAAGCAAGGCATATTGCTATACCTACATGCATTAACGCAGGTCCCCACCCAATACTCGCTGGCAAACCTATTGGCAACCCAGCTCAGGATAACCGTGGAGAGCATATATACACCAATAGGTCTGCTGGTTCCAGTTACTCCAATAAATCCAATAATAAGCGTATCAACGGGTTTCTATGGAGCCCTCAATGTGCCGGGAATCAAGTATATATACGCGAATGGCCAAGGATCATCAATAGCAATAAAAGTTAACCAAACATATAACATGCCAACCCTCGGAATACAGCACCTAACCATAGGCCAAGACCTAAACCTAACGGCAACAACGGTAAAGCCAGGGCCAAATACTTGCAATGGAAATCTAAACATAGCAACCTACCAAGCAATAACGACATGCACATTCAACTTCAATACTGAAAGCAATCCATTTACTTATACATGTACGGGACCAGGAACATATTCAACAGGAGACACAAACGAACTATGGGCATATAATAGCGCTAATGGAGAAAATATGTTAGTTTTTATTATTCCATTGGATGAAATCGATGCCAACGCAGGCTTCAGCATCTCAGCAACATTCGAACCAAAAGGTAGTAATGCGCAAGCCAATGTAACCGTATTAAGCAGTAGCCCCAACCCTAATGTGAATTTGCTTCAAATAACTGAACCTACTACCATTACCGTAGTAGTTAAACCTAGTGCTTCTCCCTATAAAATTATCAATAATAATCCAGGGGCTAATATTGAATATTTTGTAAATAATGAAAATATTGGAACTTACAATTATGTTTTACCTGGTTTTAACCTTGTTACCAATACTATTTTTGGAAATAATGCGTATATTTTTTCTGGGTCTGGATCATGGGCTTATCTCGTATACCAGAATGCTAAAGTAGTTAGTGTTACCATTAAGCTATTTAATGATTATACGGTATCTAGGAATACTTATGTTGCTATATCTTATAATGGGCATCCAGCTGTAGGGGCATCATTAAACGGAATCTCCGTCACGCCGTTAATTGGCGTAACCGATATTCCCCTCGAATATTCCATTTGTAACATTACGGATAATGCAGCTATATTTAATGTGTCCATGCCATGGCCGCCCAAAGGATACCCAAATACCCAGTACCTACTCACCATTAATTATAGCGGGATAAAGTTGATGCTAAATCCATGGAGTCCCAGTAATTTATTTAAAATGGGCATAAATCCCACGCCTATAATCATTCCCAACGATGACTCCTCAACATCATTGGTCACCTATAATGCCTACATACTTAATGAGACGAGCGGGTCACTTATTGATGTGAATTATTTTGCTAACATTGGAATCCCAACCTTATACACGGTATATAACGATAACTACACTACCCAAGTTGATGAGTATCAAACCATATATGCAATAGAAGGACCAATAATACCATTTCCATGGATGAATATATTCAATGAAATAAATAATAATTACCCACTCGATAAAATCAGTATATTTACGTTTAATGAAATCCTAATAAATCTAGGCACCGGATATACTGCGATAGCTCAAGTGATTCCCCCACGACAGACCCAAATAACTGGCTTCGGAAATACAAACAATTACCCCACTGGGCTCTATAATTGGATAACTGAGCGTCAATATTTCCCCAACCAAACATTACCATATACATACTTCTACTATACATTACTGAATTGCGAAACAAACAATTATTATAATTCATTCCTTTACTTTATTTATAATAGTATGTGGAACCCCCCATTAAGATATATCGGCACCACCAACCCCTACTATTTGCCTTCTTGCCAAGGAGGGTGGTAATTTATGAAGCTCGGTCAAGCGAGAATAATTGAGGCTGTCGTTGCTACCATTATAATTTTGGTTTTAGCCTCATTAATGCCCATCATATTTAGATCCCCCACCACGGTTCTTCGCAGCCAAATTCAGGTTGGGGCAGAGAATTATGCATATAATGTATTAACTCTCTTAAGTAATAATCCCGGTTTCCTATATGCTGTACAAGATGGCAATTGGAGCATGCTTAGTTCTCTCCTTAATTCCATAGTGGGGCCCCAATATGATTGGTATATAGCAGTCGTTCCATTCGGTAAACTGAGCACATTAAGCGTGGTTAGGGGAAGCAATTATGTTCTTCTTCCAATAAATGTAGTGCCTAGTTCCTATTACTCTAAGCTTGGACTGATTACATTGACAAGCCCAACAACTGCATTGCTTCAATTAAACATTTATTCCTTGAATTCAATGCTCCCAACGGGTTATAGCATAAACACGACGTTTCCGCTGGCTAACTTAGCATTCATTCAATGCATTAATCCATCGCTCTTACTGAATATAACCGCATGCATTAAGCAAGGACAAGCACGATTATTATCATGGCAACTCCAAAGCTTCGATAATAGAACTGGAGCCGCAAGCATATGGATTAATGGAACTGGAACGATCTATGCGATCATTCCAAGCAATCAAAATAAACCGCTTAATCCATTGAATAATGCGATCTGTGGAGAACCATATTGCCTACCCATTGGGGGAACCAGTAATTTAATGGTTAATGTAACTAACCAAGCGAAGTACGCTAATGACCCGGGATTCCTTAATCAAGCCATACCAAACATGGAATGCTTAAATACGAATCCAAGCGGGGTAAATCAGCAACAAAATTTTATAACCATTAGGACAAGTCCATGCTACGTGCAAAACTATGCTGGAGCACTTGTTCCCCTTAATGCACCATCTAGTGTCTCCTGCGAATTTCGGACTAGTTATAACGTGAACTCCAGTTATGGAGTAAGCGTGTACCTTGATGGTCAATTAGCGATAGCCGTACCTTATTCAAGCTTCTCTGTCACCCTCAAGAACTTACAAGTAAATCTTTTCATTTGTTTCTCAAATAAGACTCCACCCTGTGAAATATATAAGGGGAACTTGAACGGCATTAATTGGCCCCTTAGCTTTCCCATATCATCAACCCTCTCATTTTACTCAAGCAATGAGACCTTTATGATAAATAACACTAATATACTTGCGAACACTACTTTAAGCAGTTATTATTACTCGTATTTATTGAAGCTCAGCGTAACTCCTAATTACGCTAAGTGTGGACTCGATATTAAATCAACAATGTATAATTACGTGACCACGGACTCTAGAACCTTAAGCTATATTTATCCACTAAATGTTTGTAATTTATT
>LOBW01000107.1 GCA_001516585.1 Thermocladium sp. ECH_B | reverse complement strand
TTGCGGGGGAAATCAGCCCCCGCTCCTCATTCCCAAGAAATTGATCAGGAGAGGACACCAAGAGGAGACGCTTTTTCCAGTATTTAAACCTACCCCGCCCTAAAGGGCGAGGCTTTTCGTCTGTTCTGTAAAATTCACGCCCAGTACCCTTGAAATCCACCCTACCCAACGCCCTAAACTGCACAAGCCTAGCATAATTCAACTCATTCCACAGCCTAGCCGTAACATCAGCCAGCTTCCGCAGTCTCCTCTCCTGAGCACCACTAGGCAGAAGCCTCAACCTAACCGTACGCATGCACTCATTCCTTGATTTCCTACCCCTCTTTAGTTTAGGAGAAGTGGATTGCGTGCCTGGGTTGGTGAAAAGGGTGGGTAATCGACCCACCGGCTCATCCAAGGCGAGGAAACCCCCTTTCGAAGGCACCAACCCAGACACCAGGAAAACACAAAGCAAAAGGGGAATTAAAGGGTAACCAGAAGCAAAAATACTGGCCAATAGGTTAAAACTTTAAACAAACTCAACCACCAACAAACACCACAAACCCCCACCACCCTAAAAAGGCGAGACTTGACCGTTGAAGGTCACAAAGAATATAACGATAAGCAGTACAGTAGTAATCATTCTTCACACCCCTTCATTTTCTTATCATTTTAAACTCGCGACAATAATTGTCCATATTTAATACCTAAACCCTCAGTACAGGCGCTTCCTTCCTATACCTGGTTAATTGAACCCAGACNAGGACGAGCATTAAAGGTATCTCTAGTAACGGGCCTATTGCTGTAATAATGGGTACAAACATGTATTTTGCGAATGCCGTTACCGCAATGGCTATCGCTACCTCGAAATCCCTGGCAGCCACTGAATATCCTATTGCAGTTGAATCCGCGTAATTATATCCCAGTTTCTTTGATGTGTAGTAGCCTATGTGAAACAGTACGAAGTAAAAGGTGAGCATCACAATAGCCATCATCCATATTAGGTTTGGATACTCCACGATTCCATATCNCTCACCCCAGAATATGACAACTATTGTGAACAGAAGCGCTATAGTCTGCACATTATCCAGCACCTTCAGAACCCTCGAGAAATACGCCTTCTCCTGTAGCAGATACCTAGTAACTACACCAGCGGCGAGAGGAATGGCTAAATACTCCAGCACACTTTCCAGTATTAACATAGGATTAACGAATACGGTAGTTCTTGTTAATAGATAAACATAGATAGGCATCGTGAAGATCTGTATAATGGAGTTCCACGCAACGAATGAAACGCCAAGGGGTAAGTTACCCCTCGAGAGGTCTGTCCACACTATCACCATGCCTATACAGGGTGCAGCCCCAAGTAGTATAACCCCTACAAGCGCCTGGCTAGCAATAGNAAGATTCACGAGTCCCAATGCCTTATAGAATATTAGGTAGAAGAAGAAATATCCGAGCCCAGCCACCAGGAACGGGTCTATCCCATAGTTTAACGCAACCATTAAGCCCACCTTCTTTGCATCCGTTAAGCTCTTCGCAAGCTCATTCATCTTGATTTTCACCATGGCTGGGTAAATCATGAAGAATAACCCTACGGGTATGCCGTACGTGGACACCAAACCGCTAAAACTGATTAGATGTACCCCTAACTCGAGCCCAAGTATTATCGCGATGGTAACAAATATGGGGAATAAAATTGACTTTAGACCTAGTGCCCTGAGAATGCTAGCATTGTTCCCCTGGCCTGAACTGCCCATGCCTGGGTTACCCATACTTGATCAGTTAATTGACTGACTGGACAGTTTATAAACTTTTCCCCAAGTTATTTTAACGATTAATGGTTATCTTAATGAGCGCCTCTAGGTATGTTTTCTTATCTACTCCTGGCAGGTTAATGACGTAGCAGAGGAGCCCTCCCATGAATGCCCTTACCCTCACAACATCCTCAGCACTATCACTATTGAAAACACGCTTGCTAACCTCAGCAACCAAGGGGCCACATAATTCCCTACTACTTGCCGCCAATTCCTCATAATTACCCATTAAAGATATTGTACGTAGGAAGAGCATTTTCATTGTGGGGTCTCTGTACTTCTCAAGGTACCCACTCCCAATACATCTAAGGATTTCCTCACCATTACCCTCACTTAGGCAGTTAGCCACAATGTCATGAGGTAGACTTCTCTTAGCGATCTCCAGGATCAACCGATCCTTGTTATTGAAATGCCAAAAAACTATCCCCTTAGAAACCCCAGCCCTCTCACATATGTGATCCACAGGAGCATCGAAGCCCTCCTCGGCGAACACCTCCATCGCAGCCTGCAGTATCCTCTCCCTCATCAACTCCTTATTCCTAATTCTAGCCCCCGGTCTCATAAACTACACCGGTGGAAAATCTAAGCCATAATTTAAATGTTTTAATCATTATTAATCACTGATCTGCTACTCACATTAGGAGTTCTACTATGAAGAGTACGCCTGTGATTGCGGCAAATGTCCACAATGTTACGGTGAATCCTGTCATGGATGCCATGTAGCCCACAAGGGGCATTAGGGCTGACATTATCATCATTGATGAGCTGAAGAATGACGTCGATGCCGCTATCTCCTCAGGCTTGAATACCGTGTTTGCTATCTGGAGTCCCAGAGTCCAGGAGATTCCATCTGGTATTCCAGCGATTAGGAAGGCTAGGACTAGGAATATCACTGAGACTGAGCTAAGGGCTAGGAACACCGCAGCCACCAACGCAATTGTCACTGCAAACACTAAGTATGGCCTCCTATTCTGTATTGGGGACTTTAACCTGATTATGAGTCTGGTCACCACGTCGCCAACGAACATTGCCGCAAGTAAGTAGAAGACCGTTGATGCGGATAGCCCCAGCATTTCGCCGTAAATCCCCCCGAAACTCATGACTATGAAGAATGGTATTGTGTACGTGAACGCCGCCACAACTGCCCAGTTATACTCCCTATCTGAATAGGGATCTTATGCTTGCCCTACCACCGTGCCCCTTCGCCTCCATGTACTTCAATGCATACCTACCCCTAAGTGCTGCGACAAATGGCATTGCAATAAAAGCCATTACCGCGAATATGAGGAATAGCTCCCTTATACCGAGACCGAGCAAGTAACCAGTGGTGAATGGCGCCACTATTAATGCTAACGCAACCCAGAATGAGAATGCCGCCTGCTCAACCTGCCTCTTCCACTGCTCCACCGATGCCATCCCAGCCATGGTCATGAAGGAATCCATAATTATGCCGCTCAAGAATCCATCAATAGTCATTAACGTGTATGCCTCTGCATAACCATGTATTACAATGTAGAGCGGCATTGTAATTCCAAGGAGTGGCAATGAGATTAATTCAACGGTTTTGAGTTGACTGGGCTTAAACTCCCTCATTAGGAATGCCGCTATTGCGAATGCGACGGTGAAGAGGGCGAATCCTATGCCGACCTCAAAGGAGTTCATACCGAAGGACTCGGCTAAATTCCATATTGATGTTTGGTAGAACTGCAACAGATACCTTCCAAGAAACGCCGCAATTATTACCAACCACTCAGCACCGCTTATCAGGCCAAAGTCAAGGCCCACTTTCCTTAAACTCCTTCCCTGGTTTATACCTGGGTTACCCATATCTGGTCAGTTAACTGACCGACTGGACAGTTTATAAACTTTCCTACGCCGCTGTCCACTACTACAGCATTCCCATGACCGGTAAGACTGGGCTTAACGAGAGTGGTTCACTCCAGCGGCGTAATGCTCATGTCGTCCTCATACGAAATGGTGCAAATGAACTCGGCCTCCTCGCTGCCTATGTTCTCAATTGAATGAGGCTCATAGGGGCCAGTGAAGAAGAAGTCGCTTGGCCCAAGTATTTTCTCCACATCATTAACCCTAACCCTTAATGTTCCCCTTAATATGATGACCGCCTCCACGTACTTATGCTTATGCAGCGGCATGCGGCCTCCCGCCTCCACCGTGAACCGCCTCACCGCGAACTTGGTTGACCCCACGTCCCTCGTTATTAACCACTGTATCTTG
>LOBW01000106.1 GCA_001516585.1 Thermocladium sp. ECH_B | reverse complement strand
TCAAAATCAGGTGGTTCCTACTCATCTCAATCATAATCATGGGGATTGCCTACAAGCCACTATCCCTACTCCTAATACCACTACTCATTTACCGAGAAACCAGGGATTGGTTGATTGACGGACTCTACTCACTAATCTTCCCAGGCTTAGCCCCACGATTGGAGGTGTTTGATGACTACGTCTTCGATTACAGGAACAACACTGCACACGTGTTCTACACGGCTGAGCCTTTGTTCGATATCTCCCGATTGAACGGTCAGCAGTACGTGAACCTAGTCAACGAGTTCATTCGCAGATTGAGCCTAATGCCCAATGAGTCATTCACATTCATTAGGCTTAACGATAATAAATATGTTAGGCTGAGCAAGAAGGACGAGCCGAGCGAGAGCGGATTAAAGGAATTCATTAATTGGGTCAAGACTAAGGAAATCCTCCTCCGGCAGTACTTCATTTTAGCGTCAGTGACGGGGAGTGGGTTGAGGAGACTCGTTGGTTTTCCAAGAAATCCATCATTGGCTAGGTTAATCGCTGTTTTGGCGATTCTCGACTTCCTAGCCTTCCTATTCATGGGGATTTACAGCCTAATGGCATTAGTTGTCCTAAACGCCTTGGCGATTATGGCTAGGCACAACTACAGCGTAATCAAGGGTGGTGAGTTGGGAAGGCTAAGCCACAGGTTGACGGCCAGTGGCTTACTCTTCACTAAGCCATCCGAGGAAGACATAAGGAGTATCGCCGAGGCGTTTATTGCCAATAGCAACAACTTCATGCTCTCGATAAGCGGTAACCCGCAGTTCAAGGGTGAGGTTTCTAGGACTGTTGTCTCAAGCCACACCAAGTTAATTGTTCACGAGAACCCAAAGGCAATACCTAAAGCTTCTCAATGGGCTGTGGTCCTTGAGAGAATAAACGAGAGAGGAGAGGAGCCGGTCAAGGCGATGTTAGCCCTCGATAGGCAATCAACAGTACCGCTACTCTTTACCGCTAGAACAACGACCCAAATGCACCTCTGGTCAATGCCGGGCATTGATGAGCTCGGTTATGATTTAGCCGTGATACCAATATTCCACGGAGGAAGGGTACTCTCGGAGAGCCTGAGGGCAAGGGTGTACCTCGGTAAGGACAGGGAGAACAATGAGTTGTGGGTTGACCTTGATTCACTGCCCTCTGGCTTCGGCTTAGTGGTTGGTCCAACTGGTATGGGTAAGACTTGGAGCGTGAGCACGCTGCTTTATAGGCTCATGAGGAGTGGGATTAAGGTACTCATCCTAGACCCACACGGTGAGTACCTGCGTATACCGCTTATCGAGCCCATCGACGTGACTAGGAAATTCATAAACATCTTCGAGCTCGACGGTGTTACGGATGCGGAGCGAATAAACAGGCTACTGCTCAACTTCGAGGTCCTCGGGATAAGGCCAGAATCCATACTACCAGACCTAAAGGCTATCTATGCGAATGGCTTGTACAAGGACTTCTTCAAGTCCATGGAGTTCATTAGGGCTAGGAGCGATGATGAACTTGTTGGTTTGGCTTTAGATAGGTTGATGTCGTATTTGGGCAACGCAGAGGTTGTGCCGATCTCGGAGTTAATGAACAATAAGGCATTGCTCTTTAGCTCGGTTAGGTCTAGCCCAGACCTAGTGAGCTTCCTAATGGGCGCCGTAGTCGACCACGTTCATACGTTCATGATGTCCCAATCAATCAGTGAGCACTTGCAGCAGTTGATGGTGATTGACGAGGCGTACTTCGTATTGAACAACCCATTGATGGAGTACATAGTTAGGGGAGCGAGGAAGTTCGGCCTAGGCACAATAATGATCACCCAAACAATAACCGGCATAGACGTGAACGTCCTCCAGAACATACCACTAATGATTGTCTTAGGCGGTAGCGATGCCTATGTTAATGAGGTAGCCAAGGTACTAAACCTAACAAGTGAGGACGTTAGGTGGCTAATAACAGCACTGCCACCACACATGGATCACCCCGCTAGTAATCGCCTTGGTTACCGCTACCGCGTTAGCCTCAGTACTGCCCCTAACCCATGTAACCAATAAGCCAGGCACACCGACGAGGACCAATTCCAACACATCAACACCAATCGGCTCACCAATAAACATCAGCCTAAGACGCCAATCTACGTCGTTGGGCCACAATCACTGGCCCAAAGGCTTGTTGGTGTTGGCATACCTCAGTCGTTGGTTAGGTTCATTGCTGTTCCTGACTTATCTCTCTTTCCACCTGGCTCCGTGGTTGTTGTTGATTGGGGCTACCTACTGAGTTACTTCAATAACAACGCATCCCTAGTCATAGACTCGCTGAAGCCATTATTTAAGGGTGAGGATTTGGTCATTATTGCTGTCCCAAGCCCAGGCAAGGCTCCAGTGGCTTTTAATACGTTGGCTATCGCGTGGGCTAGGGTTTATGGTAGTAAATTCGCAATGTCTCCAGCATCAGTCGGTGGATTATACGTGGCAGCCTTTGGGGACGGGCACCACCTAGTATTCACAGCAGGCTACAACACCACCGCCATACCAGGCTTCATCAAGTTGTATGAAGGCGTTAGGGAGGCTTGGGCAGAGGCGTTGAACGGCTCCAAGGCGAGTTTCGGCATCTATAATTTCCAATCAAGCTCGGGCACGTCGACTGAGGACCCATGCATAGCCTACGAAACGCAGTACAGTAATTATGGAGTAACATTCGACTTCCAGCCTAATTACGGTGGTCAAAATCTGCAGGCTTACAGCGATGGAAACGGGACTTTCCTTTACGATACCTGCGTTTTCGTTTATAAACAACTGGTTACTCCATCAGGGGGTTATCCATTCTATGTCATTAACCCTGCCGTGTGGCTTGCTTATGTTCCAACTAGTACGATGATTAATAATTACGGGGATATACTGTACTTCATCGGGACAATAGACCATGAGAGCGGATGGAATAGTTACGTGAATGGTTACGACCCATACTTAGGAATGTCCATAAACTCATTCACTGAGTATGTTTCTGGCGCACAACCGCAATCAACCTCCAATTACCAATCATCATTCTCAGTNACATTTAATGTTGGTACCGATACTGGCATAAGCTTCACTTACACATACAGTGAATCACCATCATCAGTCCAGATAACCCAGAAAAACACAGGTGAACCTCATCCTGCCGAAGTCAACAACACCTGGTACTTCTCCTTCAGCAGCTCTCAAAACGCGAACCAGTGGTACCAAGTAGCCTATACCGAGCAACAAGACGAATGGGTCCTACCCCAGGGTCTTTATGAGCCACAGAATGCCGCCTTGTATGAGGAGTTTGGTGTTAACCTATTGACCTCGGTGACCTCGGCGTATCCATACCCCTGCTATGATCAGTTTAACTACAAGTACGTATGGACCGACTTCGTGTGGGGTCTCGAGTACCTAGCACCAGGTTTCAATTATCAACACACAATAATCAACAAGCAAAGCCCATACTACGTTAGCGGCATCTCCTCATACGGCCAACCCGTGTACGTAGGTTGTTTGGGGACGGACATCACCTAGATATGAGATAGAAACTTAAATAAAATAAATAAAAACTTAAAATCAGGGTCCTTCCTTTCACCTTATCACATGGCTCACTGACTAATAACATTAACCATCCAATACTCACGAAGAGCAAACACAACAACATGCGCCAAAAACAATGATTGAGAAATTACTGAAGGTAGTGTTAATATAAAAATAGAAATTTGCTTAAAGCGAGTAAAAACCACGGAGTGCTGTGGTCGCTGTCTCTAGGAGGTTCGCCCTACCTGTAAGGGCGTGCTTAAGATGATGAATAATGTGAGTTCTTTGAGAGGTTGATGAGACTCAATAGGGTGGTATAATGGCGTAGTATTTTACATAGTAATTTCATGCTCATGACTGACGATGTATTTAATGTCATTGAGGAACTTAGGGGTAGTTTCGGTTTTCATGATCATTCGTAATATTTATTGTTGTTGATGGCCCTAGATGGGTTTTTAAGCCCAACCCCAACACCTTCTAGTGACCCTGGGGTCCCAAGATCCGCAGAGACCGGGAAGCCCCTGGCGACAGGGGTAGAGCCACTGCGGTGAGCGGCTCCAGGGAGACCGTCGAGAAGGAAACTGTGGAGACAACAAGTCTCTACCCCTCCGGAGAGACTGTAGAATATGCTTCGTATACTTTAGAGGCGTTAAGGGCAATAGGTATAACTTAGTTGAGGCCCCATCGGTGAGGGTAAACGGACCTTGCGGATGCGGTTAGGGCTTAGCCACGAGTAATGTATATAAAATAATAATTCGAGTTGGTCTGGCAATCAATGTAAATATGTCCCTGGACTGTAATTCGGTGATTAACGACCTTAGGGAG
>LOBW01000105.1 GCA_001516585.1 Thermocladium sp. ECH_B | reverse complement strand
CTCACTTTTTATGAATAGCCGGAGTAAAAAAGTCCCGTGGAATAAGTAAATCCCGTATGTGGTCTGGGTCTAGGCTTGTTTGGGTTGTTTCGTTAATCGCCGCAGCTGTTTTGGTCGCAACAATAGTCTCAGTACTGTCCCTAACCCATGTAACCAATAAGCCAGGCACATCGGCGAGGTCCAATTTCAACACATCAACACCAATCGGCTCACCAATAAACATCAGCCTAAGAACGCCAATCTACGTCGTTGGTCCCCAATCATTGGTTCAGGGACTTGTTGGTGTTGGTATTCCTCAATCACTTATTAAGCCCATTAGCTTGAGCCAACTGCCTAGTTTGCCGAGTAATAGCATTGCCGTTATTGATTGGTCTGTGATTAGGCCCTACGTGGCTTACGGCACCGTGGGTGGGAATATCACACTGAACCTGACAAGCCCAGCCGTTGGGTTGCTGGCAAACCTATTCGCCAAGGGTGACCTGGTCCTAGTGAACGTGAGTAGGTCCGAGGCGCCAGTTGCCGAGTTACTCCTCTCATATGCAATGGCGAGGGGGGCAAACGTAGTTGTTTACGGAACAAATGGTACACGCTTCTACCTAATCCCAATGCTTGAGATGCCGACAAACAGCAACTACACATTGGTTGGGGCAGCAGCAATAAGGACACCGTATAGAGTAGCCGTGCTGGTAGGACCGGTGAGCCTTGAGGGATTGCCGAACCTATTCAGGAACTGGCTAGCGTCAATAGAGACTGCCAAGGGTGATAAGCCATCAACAAATCTAGATCCAAGCTACCAAAATTGGGATCCATGCTACGTGACCTACGCGAATGATTTCTCAGCGTCGCAGGGCTCTAATAGCATCTACACGAGTGGTAACTACATCTTCCTATGGGGTATGCAGGCTTTAGCGAGTCAGGGCGCGCATTATTCTTATGATTACGGCATCGCGGCTGTTGAGGACAACTACGGCGATGTGTTCTACTACGACTCATGCATCCTAATGATTAATCACCCGGCCATATCCAGCTCGTCTTCGACAGTAGCTTTACCGGCAGAGTTGATAGGTGATGTTGCATATGGTTATACGTATAGTGGCGAGGTTTGGCCGGGGTTTAGTGTACTATTTTATTTAATTGGTGGCTTCGACATGTACAAGAGCTATGAAGCCATGGGTAATGAGGTGGAGTTTAACGGCATATGCTACCTATATACCTACAATGCATACGTCGCCGATGGTTACGGCCAGTATGAGCCAGCCCCCACGAGTTCCGCAGGGTCGTACAGTATTGGCATTACTCTCTTCCCAGAACCCAGCATATCCATTACCTACACCCCGCCTTCCTCGACAGGTCCATCGATAAGCGTCTCGACGACGCCGTACTACGTGAACCAATGGCAGTACTATGCATATAACATAACATGGACATTCGACTACACCCTGGTCTCAGAGCTGCCCAATAATGGGGTACTTATTAATGGTTTCCAGGTGGGCCCCAGTTGGGGTGCGGCTATATTCCTGACAAACTACTCACCAGGTAATACCTATTGGTTCTACCTACCGTTCAATGCCGAGGTGGAGACCTTCTGCTGGAGTGCCTGGGCGAACATGGTTTGGATTGTGGGCTTGGCCACGTCATCGAGCAATACCGTCTCAATAAGCATCGCATACTTCGGCTACCCACCATTCCAGCAACCCAACGCACCCAGCGGTTCATGGATAAGCGGCTACTCCATACAATGCATCAACGGGAACGTGAGCTTAAGCGGGCCGTCATGACGAATTAATCAATTTAAATTTAAAATCAACATTGTTTTTCCTCAGCTTCATTATCCCAAACCCATTGCCTACCCCTTTTAAGCAGGGCCCTGATTAGTCGATGACTTCTATCAGGGAGTACGTTGCTGACTTGGTATTCGTGATTAGGGCTCCTGAGGATGGCGTTGACCTGGCTGTGAGTGAGGCCTCCAGGTTGAGTAGGGCTTAGTTCAAGCTGTCGATGCTCCTGAACGTAGTCAATAGCCCCTGGCTGTTGAGGAGGGGTGGTTATAGGCGTGAGTTGTTGGCTTATGCCCACTCGTTCGTAACCTCGGGAACTGACCCTGACATAGCATTCATGGCTATTTTGAATAAGTTGAACAATGTGTTGAGTAGTAGGCTTCAGTGGGTTAATGCCTCGTTAACGGCTGTCATTGTCTTGTCAATAATGACTGGGGTGTTGGCTTTCATGACTATTTTGGGAGCACCGCCAATTGTTGGGTTAATCAACCTACTCTACATACCGTTGATTCACTACTACCAGGTGGAGCTTACGCAATATGACTACATTAAACCAACCATAGGAGGCATTATTGGATTGGGTATAGGTTTGGCATTAACACAACTACTCAAGCTCCCCACACTATTGGGTGCTGTTGTCTCGATAATGGCTTTCGGCGTTGGCTTCGCGGTTTTGTACATGCCCCAGTTCGTTAGGTTCGTTAGGGATTACACAGGAATGTATGGTAGGGTGAGCAAGGCATTCGGCGAGCTACTGCTCGTCAGTGACCCCAAGCCACCAACGCCTAGGACCCTAGTCGAGGAAGAGCTGGTTCAGCTCTGGGATTACGCCTACTCCAGGGGTTCTAGGGACGTTATTGAGAGAGTCAACATGGTCGTCGACTCATTCATGAACTTCATTAGGCAGGTTGTTAGGAGTGGTCTTGTCTATGGCCCATTCATTGCCGTCAGCTACGCAATGATGCTCGCATTAGTAGCAATGCTCCTAGCCCTCCACGCGCCAGCACTTGCATCGAGTGCGGTTTCCAGCGCCTCGGGAATAAGTAGTGCGGCATCAATAATCAGCGGTTTGGCGAACACAAACGCCCTACTCACAATGCTCATTGCCTTGGGAGCATCAACGTCGGTGATTGTTGGTAAGGCAATGCACTCGATAGGCCTGGGCATAAGCCTACTGCCACTCTTCCTGGCACCAATCATTGCATTGATGGGGTGGGCCTGATGCCGAAGAAAGGGAAAAAGACAAAGGCTGAGGAGAAGCCACAATCAATCGATGACCTGGATTCCTTGAGGAGTTATGGTGTTTCGGCGCAAATGATAGAGAGGCTTAGGGCCGTTGGTGTAACAAGCCCAAAACACCTACTCCTATTCAATGCCGAAGAACTAATGGAACTACTCAACCTCTCCGAGCTGGACACGGCGAGGAAGGTAATCACCGCAGCCAGGGAGTTGTTGGGCGATGAGCCTAGACCAATGAGTGCCAGGGAGAGGATTGAGGTATTGAGTAGGCAGAGAGTTGTGAGGACTGGGGTTGAGGAGTTCGACAAGTTGGTCGGTGGCTTGAGGTTTAGCTCTAGTTATGAGTTCGCAGGTGAGTTCGGCGCCGGCAAGACGTTAATGAGCCTGCAAATAGCTGTTGCATCGGTCGCCCAGCACCAGGTCGGTGTTGTGTACATCGATACAGAGAAGACGATTGACCAGTACCTAACCACGGGCAAGCTAGTTGAGAACCTGTGCGGTAGGTTTGGCGTGAATTGCGGCGAGTTCCTCGAGAGGGACTTAATCGTCTACAACCCAGCAACAGTCGAAGAACTAGAGGACTTCATAAAGCTCAAGCTGGCTAACCAAGTGATTACCGGGGGCGTTGGTGTTGTCATTATCGATAGCGTAACAGCCCTTTACCGAGCACAGTTCCGCGGTAGGGAGAAGCTGGCGGAGAGGCAGCAGAGGTTGCACTACGTACTCGACTGGATCAGGCGATTAACAATAAAGTTCGGGGTACTGGCCATATACACGAACCAGGTAATGACGATGCCAACCGGCTACGTCGAGATCAAGCTACCGGTTGGTGGTAATGTTTTAGCCCACACAGTGAATAGCAGGTGGCTAATGCTCAGGCCAAGCAAGGCTAAGCCCGAGGGCGTCATGAGGGCACTCGATGTCCCAGGCTTAGCCCCTGGCACCGAGGTCAAATACACAATCGGTGATGATGGTCTCCATTGATTCTGCCTTTAAAAATTAATTAGTTGTTAGTCGATGCATGTCTCAAGGCTGAAGGTGATTAGCCAGGGGTTGGTTAAGTTCTACACGGTTGAGGGTAGGGAGAACTTCGGCTTGAAGACGAGCATTGAGGTTCACCAAGTCATTGACCCAACCTACCAAATGCCCGAGTACACGGCATACATCATCGATGACGTCCCCGACTGGCTAATAGCACTGCCCCTGGACTACATAGCCGAGAGACTCGGCTCTGGAGACAAACCTGAGAACGCAATCAAGAAGGCATTGGGTCTAATCAATGTTAAGCCAAGTAGTGAGAACGTTGATTTGGCTAGGAGGGTGTTTGAGCGTTGGTTGAATGCCTATGGGGCCTTTACCCCATTGTTCCTAATGCCAGAAATCACGGACATATACATTAGGAGACTTGATGATGGCTTTGTCGTCCATGTGAATCACGAGGAGC
>LOBW01000104.1 GCA_001516585.1 Thermocladium sp. ECH_B | reverse complement strand
CGATATACGTGGAGGCCTATGAGTTCACTTATTGGCCCCTCGCCAATGAATTGATCAATGCATCGAGGCGCGGCGTTGAAGTAATGATAGTCCTCTCGGGGAACGTGTATGGCGGCGTGCCGAGCAGTGAGGACGCCATAATTAATGAGCTTAATTCATCGGGGGCCAGGGTTCGCTTCATGTATGGCTATGATTTCACGCACTCAAAGGTCTTCATAATAGATAATGAGACGGCGGTGCTGGGCAGCATTAATCCCACTTACTACGGCTTAACGAGGGACCTCGGGATTGATGTGGTGATACATAACTCCACGGTTGCTCATGAGCTCGCCAACATTATAATCGAGGATTATGAGGGGAAACCGATCGTCCTTGATTACCCCGGCATAATTGTGTCCCCAATAAACTCCGCGCAATGCCTTGGGGAACTCCTCGACATGCCCGGCCCGCTGTACATGGCAATGGAGGAATTATATCCATCCTCCGGCGAATTCGGCGCCGTGCTCACCCATGGTCATCGCTACGTTGTCCTCAATGATTATGGGGAGAACCAGGCGGCATCAATGGAGTTAGGCGCGCGTTTACTGGGCGGCTTAACGGCTAAGGCAATAGCGATAAATGGGTACGTATATATAGGATCAATCAATCTGGACTCCACGTCGCTGAGCGGCAATAGGGAGATCGGCATCATAATTCATAATCCCGCCTTGGCGAGGAGGGNTGCCCTAATCATTGCGGCATGGTATGAGGATGCGAGTGCTCCACGGCGCCCCAATTACTTACTGCTCGCCGCCATCCTAGTTATAATTATTGCCCTAGCTGCGTGGGGACTCATGCGGAAACGGAAAGATTAAAAGCTCACTTTCCTGTGTCTCTGCATGATTGAGTTAATCTTGTTGGGGTTGATTTATCCCCTCATGATACTTGTGGCTGCGTATTTCCTCTATGGGGGGAAATTATGGAGGGGNCGCGGGGGTTGGGTCTTCGTTGGCGTTGGCTACATGTTATTGGCAATACTGGTGCAAATACCCATACAGGAGATACCAACTATTATTACAATTATTCGCNCGGGCATAATTGGAATAATGGAGGCAGAGAGGAGCGGGGGATTAATCATAGCGATATATGCCGGCTCAGTGGCTGGGTTAAGCCAGGAAATAGCTAAGTTCTTCGCCGTGAAAGATAGGGAACCCACTGCCTCTCTCTGGGTGGGGTACGGCTTCGCCATTATAGATGTGGCCACCATAATAGCATCAATCCTGGCCACGCTAGTAACTGCGCCGGGGGCGCCTCTCCAATTGATTTCCTTGATTGGCCTACTCCTTAATCCAATGGTATCAATGATCTTTCACCCTGGAACAGCCATGTTCCTGAGGTACTCACAGGGACTTGGGACCAGCATAAGGGGACTAATCATGGCCATACTTGCCCATGCATATATTGACTCGTACGCGGCGGCACTGAACTACTTGGCAGCATTCAGCGTGGTTTCGCAGAGTTACCTATATGGACTCACCACAGTAATGTGGTCAACGGCATTATCGATATCCATTATTTTCCTAATCATTGGCAATAGGAGTGTAAGGGGGATTGGTTCAGGGCATTGATTGGGGGTTTGGGCGTTGCGCAATATTTATATTTGCGTTACCATTAATTGGACACGCAATTAAGAAGGAATTACGCCCCCTCCACCCATCAAAACAATCCCAAGGCATCGCGGGCAAAACAGTTAGGGTTCCTATTGGGATAATTGCCTCGAGGCATATTCTCTATAGGTAACTATTATCGTGAATACATCTATTATTGCTATGCCGTAGGCCTCTAGGGTTGCTGCGGATGGCCACTTAATGAGGATTGCTGGGATTGGGGAAGCGAGACCCATTAGGAGCTCTATCCAGCCCTCCTTATTGCCGGACATGGCTGAACCCAAGCCCCAGGTTATTATTGCTAGGTCGAATTGCGCGAAGAACCATGTTGATACGAATACGTGGGGGTAAGTGCCTTCATGGAATACGCCAATCATTGCGAGGAAGAGCGCCGCTATTGATATGAATGATGCACCCACGGTCTCCAGTTTATTTCTGGAGTATTGGATTAAGTGAATGGAGAAGATGAGCACTAATGCCGCCGTTAGTATTAGTCCATAATTATATATCCATGGGTATCGAGCGGATGGACCCCCGAGATCGCTGAATGCATTCCTGGTGAATATGAACCATGGATTAATCCATATGCTTATGAGTATAACTGCCCAGGCAACTATGGCCGCAATTATGCCCGTTAATGCCATTAATGAACGTGAACCCATGCATCACTGATTTATTGGATTTTTAAAAATTAAGCGACTCATTATGAGGCGTAGAGTTAATGGGGGGCATGGCTATATTTGTGTTTATGTCTTGGCGGGCGCTTCTCCCGATGTTATCGCTATGCTAACTCCCTTTCCCGTCTCTATTCCCTTCATGTACCACGCTATGGCTGCCAGCAGCCCCATTGTCCACACGCCAGAGTTTAATGCCAGGAATTGAGTTAATGGGGCATTCACTGCCCAGAGCGTTTCAGGTATGAGGGAGCCTATGGATATTAGCCTGATCAAGCCAATGAATGTCCCCCTCCTATTGGTGGGCCATAGTTCTCCCTTGAATGTGTCCATGGTTAGGTACTGGATTCCAATGAAGATGTTCAACACGAAGTCCAGAATCATGAATGCGGAGAAGCTGCTCGTTATGATCCCGATCAGCGCTATTATTATGTAGGTGGTTATCGCTGAGCCGCCCGTGGAAACGAGGAGTATGATTTTCCTGCTTATCCTGTCCGCGAATGGAGCCACCAATAAGCCGCCTATGAATTCCGCCGCTGAGGTAACAAGTATTATTAATGCCGTCTGCGCGCTATAGTATATGGGGCCTAACTCGTAGGCTAATAGTCCAAAGCCCAAATCATTAGCAGTCATCAATGCGGTCGCTACCAGGAAGCGGAACCAGAGGGGCGGATTCATGCTTGCATTGACTTGCTCCTCTATTTTCGGCAAATTACTTGGATCCAGACTCACGCCGTAATACTTCCTGACCTCCTCAATGGCTTTATCAATCATTCCCCGCTTCTCCAGCCACCTAATGGATTCCGGCATCTTCATTCTGCTAATGACCAAGACGAAAAGTATGAGTATGCCTATGACCCCTATGGCGAGCCTCTGGTAATAGGGGCCAATTAATTGAGTGTTTAGGCTAATTATGGATACCAGCATTAGCCCCACATTAATGAAGTTGATTAGGAAGAAGGCGGCTTTACTCCTGTGGCGCCGCGGCATGACCTCATGCATATCGGTTAANATGACATTCATTTCTCCCCCGGCCGCCGCCAGTAGAATGGCTAGGGAAACTAGGAGCGATAAGTAGCTTGGCATAAGCATTGTTGCCGAAATGAATATCAATATGCCGACCGCGTACATGCTCATGGTTAATAGGAAGAGCCTCTTCCTGCCGAACTTATCCGAGAGGGGCCCAACTATTATTAACCCAACTATTAGCCAAAGAAATGGCCAAATCAATGTCAATGCAGTTAATTGGCTGGGCAGCGTGAACCAAGTCGTGGCTATTGGAGCTATTCCAACCAGGTAGGCCTCGAAGAGGAGTCCCATTGAGAAGGCGATGAAGGACCAAGTATGAGCGGATGACCACTTCAAGTCCTCCACCGCCCTGAACACGGAGATCCTATATGATTGATCCATATGAAATTAAACAAAGTAAAGTATTAATAAGCATTAAGTATCATTAAAATAATGCAAACTACAAGAACTATAATTACACAACCAAATAAATCGTTACTTCACTGACCCCTCCCCGGCCCTAAAGGGCGAGGTTTGCCGTTTAATTTACAGGATTTATAGGTTCCAAAATGGCTCTGTTTTCCTCAGCTTTTAGCCTTATTTTTCTGGCCTTAATTTTTCTATTCCTTAGGCAATAATAATTCTGTCTCTTTCATCCATGGTAAGTGTAACTTCTATGGTCTCAACACAATCTTATAATTAAGCCCTTAGGTTTCATGGGTAAAATTCATTCCTCAATTATTGGCATTTATGGGTTTTTAATTGTCTCTCCTTCTTCAGACAATTTAGATCAATTTCTCAGAGGTAAAGCAGGATAATGAGTATGAACGATAACTCCACAGCCTCATAGAGCCCATACATCCTTAGCCTGGTTCTAGATGAGTGCTTGCCCAAGTATCCCTTGATGTATGCGTAAGCCCCGGCCCAGTGAATCAGTGCGAAGGCAATTAATAAGGCGGTGATGGGTGAACCATATAGGACCAGCAGCACAATGAAGTAGAATAATGACTCATATATCGAAATGATTACTCCGATGCGCCTAGGCACGGCTAGTCCCCTGAACCCCAAATATGAGCCGAAGACGTGGATCAGGACCATTAATCCAGCAAGCATGTAAAGGGGCATCAGCAACATATAGAGACTTGGGGACAAGCCGATTAATTGCTTGCCGTAGTTACCGATAACATGCAAACCAATGAATGCGGTTCCTTAGGCTCCTCAGCACCACAGGTAAATATTGAGGAGCCCTCATTTGCCGCGGCTTATCCAGTAGCCCCTCATTAATTGAACGAATATATTCATTGAACTACCCGCTGCCTCCGCCATTAAGTGAACAATTGCCTCCGCATAAATCACGGATAATAAGTTGGCCATTCTCTCCAATGCATTAGCCGTGTCCAGCCTTAACTGGAGGCCGCTCCTAGTGGCGGAGCTCAGGAGAGTCACCAATAATTGAGTGGGCAAGGCAATTATTGT
>LOBW01000103.1 GCA_001516585.1 Thermocladium sp. ECH_B | reverse complement strand
TTAAGGGCGGGGTAGCTCACATTAAGTGGCATAATCTTTTAAAGAGTGAATGGCATTGCTTTTCTATGGCAAAGAAAGTAGTTAGTATTAGAAAGGTTCCCAGCGGCGATGTGAAGAGGGATGTAGTTAAGTCAAGGAATAAAACTACTAGGTGCGCCGTATGCGGGAAACCAATTAAGAAATCAAGCAGGCCATTTGGTGGCTATATTTGCGGTAATTGCCTATCCACAGCTATAAAGCTTAGCGTGTTGGTTTCTCAGTGATCCAAGCATGGGCGTAATAGCGATAAGTGGGGAAGCTGCCAGCGGAAAAACTACAATAGCTAAACTACTTGCTTGGCGACTTGGTTACAGGACTGTGTCCATAGGTGAGTTATTTAGGCGAGCTGCGCGAGAGCGAGGCGTATCATTGATTGAGTTACATAAGTTGGCCGAGTCCGATCACTCCATTGATAAAATGGTGGATTCATATACATTGGAGGAAGCTAAGAAAGGCAATATAGTAATAGAGGGGCANCTCGTTGCTTGGGTTCTTCGGGGAATCGCTGATGTTAAGATCTATCTAAAGGCCAGTGAGGAGGTAAGGGCCAATAGGTTAGCTGCTAGGGATGGTAGATCAATTAGTGATGCATTAATTGAGATAAGGAGCAGAGAGGAATCCAATAGGAAACGATATAAGGAAATCTACGGCTTCGATGTTCGCGACCTCTCCATATTCGACTTAGTTATAGATACAACCAGGATAGATCCACCAAATGTATTGGATGTAATAATGGAGTACGTTAAGCAATTAATAAGGTATCCGGCGCCATTATAATTACGCCCCCACGAGCAAACTAGTTCCCGATAGAGTATTAAACCCTTATTTTAATTGATGANTAGATGCTGGTGCTTGATCTATCGCTGCCAGACGTGCTTAAGTCATTTATAGCGGAGAAGCGCAATGTTAAGTCGCTATACCCACCCCAAGAAGAGGCAGTTAGGAGCGGCATATTTAATGGAGAGAACATAATCATGGTCACCTCAACGGCCAGCGGTAAGACATTACTAGCCGAAATAGCGGCGGTCAGCAACGTGTTAATGAATGATAAGAAAACGATAGTTACCGTTCCCCTTAAAGCATTAGCTTACGAGAAGCTCATGGATTTCAAGATATATGAGGAACTAGGAGTAAGGATAACGGCGTCCACGGGGGAATACGATAGCGACGATAAATGGCTTGAATCATTCGATATAATAATAACGACTTATGAGAAGTTGGATAGCATTTTAAGGCATAAACCCTCGTGGCTGGGGGATGTTGGTCAATTAATAGTGGATGAATTACACTATGTGGGGGACTCCGAGAGGGGCCCAATAATAGAATCAATAATATCTAAAATGCGAATGCTAGGCTTAACGCCTCAAATAATCGGGCTGAGCGCAACCATAGGAAACGCGGAGGAATTAGCGGCCTGGCTAGGGGCAAAGTTAGTTAAGACTAGTTGGAGNCCAATACCGCTTAAGGAGGGGGTTTATCTGAGGCCAATCATATTGTTCAGCGATGGTTCTAAAACCAAGGTACATGACGTTGGGGAGCCAGTTACATCTCTTGNGCTTGATTCCCTGCAGAGCGGCGGCCAAGCCCTCGTGTTCTCATCATCAAGATCCGGCGCCGTCAAGATAGCAAAGCAATTATCAAGGCTAATATGTGACTCCCCAAGTAAGCTAATTGACGTAGATGCAGCATCACGTGTTGCCGAGGACATCANGAAAGCATCCAGCTCTAAGTTATTGGGCGATGAACTTGCCCAATTAATAAGGTGCGGCGCCTCGTTTCACCATGCAGGGCTGGAGCTAGAGGTTAGGCGATTAATAGAGGAGGCATTTAGGGAACGAGTGATCAAGGTCCTTGCCTCAACAACCACATTGGCTGCCGGCGTTAACTTACCGGCTAGGCGCGTCATCATAAGTGATTACAGGAGGTATGAGGTGGGGGAGGGCATGCTGGATATACCTGTAATGGAGTATAAACAAATGGCTGGAAGAGCGGGTAGGCCTGGCCTGGATCCGTATGGCGAGGCCATCTTAATTGCATCAACTGAGAGAGAGGCCCATCGCTTGCTTGATCTATATATAAATGCAGAACCCGAGCACGTGGTTTCCCGCTTTTTCGTGGAGGAAAACATGGCCTTTAATCTGCTCTCAATAATAGCGAGCGGCTATGCCGATGATATGGATGGAATTTTCCAATTCCTATCAAATACATTAGCATATGCCCAATATAAGATAAGCAGCAACGTGATTCAACGCAATGTATTGATGAGGCGGGTTAACGACATGCTTAAGTTCCTTGTTGAGTCCGGCTTCATAGAGGAACGAAACGGCGAGTTCTCAGCCACTCCACTGGGGCTCGCCGTTAATAGGACCTACTTAGATCCATATACCGCCAATGATTATATAAGGGGATTAAGTCAATTAAGCGGGAAAGCCACTTACCTGGGAATACTTTTTCTGGCAGTTAAATCCCGGAAAGTACCTAAGCTTAGGGTCAGGAAGAGCGAGGAAGATAAATGGGCCGATGAATTGATGAGTCGTTGGTCTAAGTTGCCTTTAATGCCTCCCACTATACCTGATTATGATGAGGAGGAGCTCCATCCATTAATGGAGGAATTAAAGACGGCGCTAATGATTATGGATTGGATAAATGAGATAGATGAGGACACACTCCTTAAGCAATACGATGCGCAGCCAGGCGACCTACGAATGTATATAGATCAACTAGATTGGTTATTGGGCGCCATGGTTGAGTTAAGCAAGGTACTTAAGCTAAGGGAATTATCCGGCAAAATAGATATCCTCAGATACAGAGTTAAGTATGGGATAAAGGCCGATGCACTTGAATTAGCGCTAAACCTAGAGGGAATAGGACGTGCAAGGGCAAGGGAATTATATAAGGCCGGCTTCAAATCAATTGAGGATATAGCCACTGCATCACCAGCTAGGCTACAGGAAGTGAGGGGTATAGGATCCACCCTCGCCCGCTCATTGGTGGAACAAGCAAAGAAACTATTAGAGACAGGTAAAATAACGCGAGTTCCAAGAGATGAGGAGCCCAGCGGCGATATCTCGGATTACTTAGGCAACTAATTTTATTACTTATAGCTCGATAACCGTTGGTTACCGTCTTATGGAGTGATCCCTGAAGGATAAATTATGTAATGCGTATTCCATTTATGGTTCATTCCTTGTCCATTTTTGGTTCAGCCCTGTTTCAGGTTGATTGGATTGCCATTGTTAATTATGTCCTCGGCTAGCTTTGGATCTATTTTTGACAACTTATCCTTAATCTTGCTTAGAAACTCTTTATCCTCATTAATGTTCCTTAACTCATCGGGCAGCAATATCGGTATATCCTCCTTTATTGGGTACCATCTATGGCACTTCTCACAGTATAGTATGCCCTCCCCTATTTCATGCTTATAGCACTCAGCACACGGTGCTTTGCTTGGGTCCTCCATATCCTTAATATTCATCCCCTTATATGCACAATATAGCTCACAGAACGGTACCTTGCCTGTATATTCCCGATCCTTCACATTCTCGCTCAACACCACCAGCCTTAGGGGAAACGTCTTATCATAAGGGCATGCAAGCACATCCATTAATCTATACTTCATGACAGACCCGATCAGTTCAACTATATAAGCATTAATTCGCCCAATAACATGGATCTATGAATGAGGCATGGCAATCGTGTTTATCTTATCATTTGCGTTACCACTCAGTGGACACGCAATTACAAGAAGTAATGCGTTAGAAAACTAGTATTGCTGCTCTTTTGAATGAGTCTCATAATTATGAAGTGAACGGCATGTCCAGTCCCTTTATGGCGGGGAGGGGATTAGTCGACCATTCTCGATATAAAGCTATGAGTCAAATAATTCTGAGTCCTCCTTTACTTGCGACACGTATATCATATCCATGCTTCTCGGTTTTATTATTTCAATTATTCTTTCCAGTAATTCCCGTCTTCTAGAAATATTTGAAGCAGCTTCATCAATTAGTAGCGCTGCTGGGTCCGCTGCTATAGCTGTTAGTATGGCAACTACCTCCCTTTGGCCCATGCTGAGTTTTCCAACCCTTTCCTCAAATGGTATAGAGTATTCTCTTAACAAGTCCATAATGTGATCCAACTTCATGCGTTGAGCCAGCCTTAGGTGGTCCTTGACCTTCATGTGTGGTATATAGGTCTCGGGCGATACATAGGCTATTCTCCGTTGCCAAGGCGGTAAATTAGTCACGTTTCTTCCATTAACTTCAATCGCTCCTTGATCAGGCCGCTCTAGACCTGCAATTAGTCTAAGAAGAGTGGTTTTCCCACTTCCATTTCTGCCAACCAATATGATAGGTCCATCAATATATAATTCAGCTAGCAATTTAAAGCCTGGATAGGTCTTGATTAATCTAGCCTTCATCACCATAATCGCTGCCCCACCGACGCCGCCCTAATCAATACCAGTAGTAACCCAACCAGTACTAGCGCAGCGGATTGAGCAACGGCTGGCGACACGCCAGCATAGGAATAAGTATTATATATTAATATGGGGGCCGGCATCCCCCTAATGGGGCCAGTCAATACATAATACGCAATTATTGCAATGGAGCCGAACTCACTCATAGCCCTTGACAAAGGAATGACAAGCCTCGCCCTTTAGGGCGGGGTAAGGTTTTTAATCTCTGAACGAGGGAATAATTGTGTGGGGAAGCCCTAAATAGGGCGCGAGCAACGCGTAACGTGTCCCCGCACTAATATATATCCTTGAGTCCCTGGGATCCATGGATGGGG
>LOBW01000102.1 GCA_001516585.1 Thermocladium sp. ECH_B | reverse complement strand
CAAAAACCTTTAAATTCCTAAAGTACTCAAAGATGTCCACGGGTGGTGGGTCCCACATGTGTTCACCGATTCAACTGCGTGGAGCCCACCACGTTTAAGCCCTATCCGGACAGGTCCTTAGAAGTCGAGTAAAAGATATATCTAGTGAAGTTTTTGGCAGTCTATGGTTTCCTATTTGGGGGTTGACGTTGGGGGTACGTTCACTGATCTGGTGGTTTACGACGATACTAGTCAGACCCTAACTATTCGTAAAATCCCGACCCACTCCAAGAAGCCAGAGGAGGGTATCATCGAAGCGATTGAGTCTTCGAATGTTGACTTGGGTTCATGCAGGATTATTGTGCACGCCACCACCATAGCCACCAACGCACTTCTAACGGGTGTAGGTCTTGGGAGGGTGGCGCTCGTAACAAATGAGGGTTTTAGGGATGTGTTGGAGATCGGGAGACAGAGAAGACCCGAACTTTACAATCCCTACTTTACGAAGCCGAGACCCCTCGTGGACAGGGTGAACAGGTACACGCTCAAATGCCGCACAACCCATACAGGCGATGTGGTTATAGACCTCGATGGCAAGGAGTTAAAACGACTCTCTGAGAAGCTGGTAAACTTGGATTTTGACTCGGTGGCAATAGTGTTTCTCCACTCATACGCAAACCCGGAACACGAGAAAAAGGTGGCAGATGCACTCAGAAACGCTGGTTTCCGCGGCGAATTGGCGTTATCAAGCGAAGTCGACCCATACTATAGAGAGTATGAACGCACAAGCACCACAGTGGTGAGCGCCTCCCTCGCCCCACTTGTATCATCATATATAAACTCTTTACGCATCATGCTAGAAGAGAAGGGTTTCAAAGGTGAGCTGTATGTAATGTGCTCGGATGGGGGTGCCGCTAGGAGCGACGAAGTCGCGAAGAGACCTGTCTCAATGATCGAGTCGGGTCCAGCTGCAGGAGTACTAGCTTCTGCGCATCTTGCTAGGAATATGGGTTTGAATAAGGTTATAACATTTGACATGGGTGGCACAACAGCTAAGGCTGGAGTTGTTTTGGGAGGGCAACCCCAAGTTGTGTATGAATTTGAAGCCGCGGGTAAGACACACAGTGGTAGATCCATTAAAGGTAGTGGCTACACTGTGAGATACCCCTTTATAGATCTAGTAGAGGTGAGCGCTGGTGGGGGCACCATAGCTTGGGTGGACGAAGCCGGTGGGCTCAGGGTTGGTCCACGAAGCGCCGGAGCAGAACCGGGACCAGCCGCCTATGGTAGGGGTGGGGTCGAACCCACTGTGACGGATGCAAACACACTCCTTGGAAGACTGAACCCTAAGGGTCTGCTTGACTCTCAGATGCACTTATACCCAGAACTCGCGGAGAAGGCTCTGGCGGAGATCGGCGTGCGCTTGGGGCTAAGTGTCGAGGATACGGCGATAAGCGTTCTACGTCTAATAAACACCCATATGGGTAGGGCGATAGAGCTTGTGAGCGTAGACAGGGGGCGTGATCCACGTGATTTTACGCTTGTAGCGTTCGGAGGTGCAGGGCCGATGCACGCCTGCGACCTAGCTGAGGAGGTGGGTGTAACCCAGATAGTTGTGCCAACAGATCCCGGTGTGTTCTCTGCTTACGGCTTGCTTACCACGGATTTTGTGCGCCATTTCGGAAAAACAGTTATGTGCACGCCTGAGGAGGTTCAATCGAAGCTGGCGGCTTTTAGAGGAGAGGTGGAGAGCAGACTGCTCAGTGAAGGGCTTAAAGATTTTAGGCTGAGCGAGTATGTGGATGCGAGATACGCTGGCCAATCCTACGAGTTGACGCTCCCATATACACCCAATCTAGTTGAGGAGTNCGGGCGAGCCCACAGAGAGGCTTACGGCTACTCTGCGCCTGACACAGTGGAGGTGGTCTCGATCAGGATAAAGGCCACAGTAGCCCTACCCAAGGCAGGCATGGTTAGACACCGGGCGGATAAGAGGTTGAGGGTGGAGCCAGCGGAGTATAGGCGTGCATGGATTGGGGGACGCTTCCTCAACGTAGGGATCTATAGGAGAGAGGACTTGAGGGGGGGCTTCGAGGTGGATGGACCCGTAATCATAGAGGAGTACACCTCGACAACCGTTGTGAATCCGGGTTGGAGATGCACTGTGGGTGATTTCGGTGTGCTTACACTCAGGAGGTCGATATGAGTTTGGCCTCTTATAATGTCACATGGGAGATTGTTAGGCGTGGTCTCGAGAACATCTCTGAAGAGATGGGTATAGCTCTGCATAACTCGTCGTATTCTCCGAACATTAAGGAGCGGATGGACCACTCGGCGGCCATATTCGATGCGGAGTGCAGGCTACTCGCCCAAGCTGAACACATACCAGTGCACCTAGGGTCGCTTCAATGGGGGCTTAAAAACATCGTGGAGAACTGCATTAAGGAGGATGTCAACCTAGATGAGGGTGTGATGGTGGTGTGCAACAACCCATACATTGCGGGTACACACCTCAACGATGTTACACTCATCAGACCAGTTTACCATTCGGGTAAACTCGTTGGGTTCGTCGCAAACAAGGCCCATCACTCTGATGTTGGGGGGAAGGTTCCTGGCAGCATATCCGTGGATGCGAAAAGTCTTTTCGAGGAGGGGGTGATCGTTAATCCCACGCACATAGTAGTGGCCAACTCTTTCGTCGAGCCCACACTACGCATCTTCGCTTCGAATACTAGGACACCTAGGGAGAGGCTGGGCGACCTAAGAGCTCAGGCGGCAGCCAACTTCGTGGGGGAAAGACGCCTCCTGGAACTGATAAACAAATACTCATACGAAGTGTTCAGTGAAGCAGTTGACGGATTCTTAGAGTACACCAAAAACATTGTGGACGCCAGATTGAAAACCCTGAAGAAGGGTGTTTTCCAAGAAGTTGACTACTTAGAGCACCCGAAGGGTTGGGATATACCACTCAGGGTTAGGCTCACAGTTAGCGGTGACGGTGTTCAAATTGACTACCAAGACACACACCCACAAGTGGATATACCATTGAACGCGGTGTTCGGCGTAACACTATCCGGAGCATACTTTGTTTTAAGGTCGATACTCGGAGAGGATGTGCCAGTGAACCACGCTACATTTTCAAAAGTAGTAGTCCAGGCACCTCAAGGCTCAATACTAAACCCAATATATCCAGCCCCAGTTGCTGGAGGCAACGTTGAGACGAGTCAGAGGAACGCCGACCTCCTCTTTGCAGCCTTCAGCCACGCCGTAGAGGGTAGGGTTCCAGCGGCTTCGGGTGGCTCAATGAACAACCTGATGATGGGTGGGGTATTCGATGGTAAGAGTTGGGCCTACTACGAAACCAACGGTGTAGGCTCCGGTGGCAGGCCCTCCCAAGATGGTGTTAACGCGGTGCACACCAACATGACTAACACGATGAACACCCCAATAGAGGAAATCGAGAGAAACCTACCCCTCCTATTTATTAGATATGAGGTAAGGCCGGACAGCTGTGGGGCGGGGATGTTCAGAGGTGGATGCGGTTTAATAAGAGCCTTCCAAGCTCTAAGCACACTAACCGTAACAGTACTCGCGGAGCGGGGAAAGCGTGGTGCATGGGGACTTAACGGTGGAAAAGAGGGGTCACCCACCAGAGTGTATATAATTAGAAACGGGAAGAAAAGAAGCGTGAACGTGAAGGTTACCCTAACCCTCAATAGGGGTGATATACTCGAGATCCAAACAGCTGGGGGCGGCGGCTACGGTGACCCCACCCTAAGGGATAAAACACTTATCCAATCGGACCTCTTAAATGGGTATATCACATCCTCATACGCTGAAAAACACCACGGCTACAAGCAAAAACAGGTGGGTCACCCAAATATTAGCTAAGTCAGACGTTGGGTCGGATAGCTTCCACATATGCGCACAGATTCGCTCACGGCTGGTAACCTCTCCAGACACCTCGCCACGTTCGGCTCATCCAAACAACCCTCGAACTCGAGCAAAAAGTAGTACTGCCACGCTAATCCACGCAGGGGCCTAGAGTATATCATGGTGAGGTTAATACCCTCCGTGTAGAAAGCTTCCAAGAGCTTCAGTAGGCCGCCAGGTCTATGCGGTACCGTGGCTAAAAGCATCGTCCTTTCACCGCTACGTGTGAGCTCCTTTGAGATAACACCGAATTTCGTGATGTTGTTATCTTCCTGTAACCCATCCGCAATAATTTTCAAACCGTAGAGTTGCGCTGCCACCCTCGAACAAATGGCTGCCCCTGATTCATCTTTTGAAGCAAGCATCGCAGCATGAGAAGTACTCTCCACGGGGATAACTTCAGCTTCAAGAGAGTTAAGCACATCCCTCCGAACCTCCCTGATGGCGTGGTGATGAGAGTAAATTCTCTTAAAACCGCGGTCACCGTTCACCGAGGCCAAAACAAGGTTTATCCCTAGCTCAATAACCCTATTCACATACACATCTCTTCGACTAAAAAGATTATCAAGCGTTTCATTAACCGGCCCCTCAAGACTGTTCTGAATCGGCACAACACCTAGACACCCAATTCCAGAGCCAACAGCCTCGAAGACACCGCTTATAGTCCTAGATTCAACGAGATTCAAACCTAAATTCAAAGCCGCCTCATAGGTGAAACTTCCCTTAGGACCTAAATAATAAATTCCAAGTGGATCACACAAAACCCAAACAATAAAATATAAATTCTTCGCAGATTCTCGGGACCTGTTCGGATAAGGCTTAAACGTGGTGGGCTCCACGCAGTTGAATCGGTGAACACATGTGGGACCCACCACCCGTGGACATCTTTGAGTACTTTAGGAATTTAAAGGTTTTTG
>LOBW01000101.1 GCA_001516585.1 Thermocladium sp. ECH_B | reverse complement strand
CTACAATGCAAAGATACTTGTAATAGATAAGAACGTGGAACCCGGCTTCGGTGTTTCCAAAGGACATGCGGGAGTTATTCATGTTGTTCAACCCCCCTTCAACACTCTGAGAAGTAAATTAGCGATAGAGGGCAACAGACTGTATGAAGATATATCTAGGAAATTACATGTTGAAATCAAGAGAATGAGCACTATATTGGTCGCTGAGAGCCCCGCTCATCTGCTTGCATTGCCCGCAGTATGGTTAGTGCTCAAGCGCATCTATGGTAAGCATGGATTTAAGATAAGTATTCTTGGCTCCAGGGAGTTAACTAGGCTTGAACCTAATGTAAAGGGCCTGGGAGGCATTAAAATAGATGGTTATGGCGTGATTAATTCATTTGAATTAGTGTCTCAACTCTATAATTTCTGCTCGCTAAATGGTGTTGATTTCCTCCTAGAGACCACAATCAATAATGCGAGCGTAACTAATGATCGCGTGATCATATCGACCAGCAGAGGCGAGTATGGGGCGCGGCTCCTAGTGAATGCGGCTGGTTTATATTCTGCTGAAATAGCTAAGATGTTTGGAGACGAGTATAGAATAGAGTTCGGGAAGGGCGCAATGTTAGTGTTTTGGGGCGAGCAAACGAGAAGCATAGTGACCCCCCTACAATTAATGCCTAACCCAAAAACTAAAGGAGGCGCAATAATCCCAACCATGTTTGGCACTACCATATGGGGCCCAAGCCTGTCCGCCGGCGATAGGGATGATAGGGCAGTTAATGAAAATGATATTCAGGTACTTCTCGAGAAATTTAAGCGAATAATGCCTAGACACAATTCGATACCAATAAAGGCATATGCTGGCGTTAGGCCCATTCCGGAGGGCGATGACTTCATCATAACGTATAGTAATACGAGCAAACGAATCATTCACTTAATAGGCATTGAATCCCCTGGACTAACCGCTGCCCCAGCAATAGCTAAGAGAGTCATTAATATGGCTAAGGATTCAGGCATTGAATTGCAAGCTAAAAAGGATGCCAAAGAAGTTAAGCCCATCATATTCACTAGGGACTTGGTGAGGGAGGGCAAGCACATAACTGATGATGGAGAAGTCATTTGTCCATGCATGACCATCACGAGGAGCGATATCCGTAATGCCATTAAGCGCGGCGCCAAGACTCTTGATGGGGTTGCATTCATTACTGGACTGGGCATGGGCATTTGTCAAGGTATGTGCCTTGGAAAGGCAATTAAGGTGATCTCCGAGGAATTGGGCGTCGATCCTAGCAAGTTAACGAAGTCAGGTGGCAATTCATGGTTAGTTACTCGATAATTGGCGCAGGCATTGCCGGTTTATCCCTGGCCCTTGAACTTGAAGAGGCTGGCGTCGATGCCAGGGTTATTGAATATAGGGACCGCGTGGGCGGTGTTAACATATTGTATCCAGGAATTGATTCATTCATTGATTGCGCAAGGCATAGAACCAATATAGTGAGCGCAGCGGCTATTAGGATTAATGAAAGAATCTATGAGTTGCGGGGAAATAGCTATAGTGAGCTTAGGGATGCAGTGGCCGCTACTGGTTTTCGAGTCGCAACTTTGCCTGAATTAGGGGTATATGGAGATAGACCGGCAGGCGTGTATACATTTCACGCCGTGCTTGATTTGATCCACTATGGCTTATTGCCGGGGAAAAGAATTGTGATATATGGAGATAATGCATATGCCGCCTTATTAAGCAATGAATTGACTAAACTTGGATGCATGGTCACATTGGTGACCCCAACAAAGATAGATTCAAATCCCGTAAGCGATGTGACCATGATTAAAGGCACTATCAATCGCATCAAGGGGACAAGCAGGGTGGAGGGCGTTCGCATTTATGATAAATGGATCGATGCCGACACCCTAATAGTAGCCATATTTAAGACACACAACCCATTCCCTGAGCTCCGAGCAATTGGGCAAGCCGTTATTGAGTCATTTGATCCAAACATTATAATGGAAAGCGGGAAGATAATGGCACATGAATTAATCGGCGATGGCGAACCAATAATTATAGATAGCAATATACCAATATATCCAGGGAACTTAATCAAGGGAAAAACACGCAGGGTAATAGTCGCGTTAAGGGGTGGTGGGAAGATAATGATTAATGATAAGGAATACGCGATTCATGGCGATGCTGCCGTGATAGATCTCCCTAAGACCGATAAGGTATGCATTAGGGGTGTCAATTAAATGAATCTCGGCGTTATAGATGTGGGAACAACAAGCATGAAACTGATTATATATGATGATGAATTAAACCATGAATATCAAGAATCCATTAATGTGCCGATGCTGTTCCCACGAAGTTATTATGCAGAGCAAGACGCCGAAGCACTTAAGGCGGCATTTAATCACCTATTAAATACAGCGAGAAGCAGGGATGTTAGGCTCATTGGGATCTCCACTTATAGGGCGTCTATAATAGTATGGGACAGATCCGGTAATCCCCTTACCAATATAATTACTTGGCTAGACAGGAGGGGGTTGGAGGTCATTAATAAGTTTCCATTATCGCTACTGAAGCATGTGCCGCCGTTAAGCAGCATATTAGTGTCCACGTCCCCAGCCGTGCAGATACTATGGCTAAAGAGGAATAGGGGCGACTTATTGGAGCGAATTAAGAGAGGCGATGCCTATGTGGGAACCCTTAGCTCCTTTTTGGCATTTTTAATAAGCGGTAAATACATTAACGATGCCACTAATGAGGCGCTGACGGGGCTTTGGAATCCAAGTAATTTCAGGAGAATCAAGGCGGTATATGATGTTCTGGGAATACCGGAGGCAATAAATCCCGATATTGTTGATAATATATATGACCATGGTAATATAAATGGCATTGATATCGGCGTCATGATAGCTGATCAGCAGGCAGCAATGGTTGGCGAGGGATGCATGGAATCTGGCTGCGGTAAGGTAACTAATGGAACCGGATCATTCGTGGATGCCGCAACCAATGAATTCAAGATAGGCAGTGGCTTACTGCCGCTGCTGATGCTTAAGGTAGGCAATGAATCATTTTATGGAGTTGAGGGCTTTCTTCCGGCGACTGGATCAGTCATTGATTGGCTGACTAAGCTCGGCCTCATAAGTGCCCCCGAGGAGTTGGATAAATTAGCTGGAGTAGGCATTGGCGATTTAATTGTAGTGCCAGCATTGGCTGGAGTCAATGTTCCTCAAAGACCGTGCGCCAGGGGCTTAATAGATGGCCTCACCCTAGGCGTTACCAGGGAATCGTTTGTGAGGGCCGTAATGGAGGGACTTGTCCAATTAATTGGTATAATATTTGATAAAATCAGGAATAACGCCAACGTTAATCTGCTCAGGGTCGATGGTGGATTATCGCGAAGCACATTATTCCTGAAACTACTGGCAACCGCACTCAATATAGAGATAGAGCGGCAACGCGATGTTGAAGTCACGGCTAGAGGAGTAGCAGCGATGTTAAATGTATTTCACGGTAAGTGGGGGTTTAGGGACCTAATTAGGGGAATCCATGTGGATCCCGATATTCGCGTGAAGCCAAATGAGGAGAAGGTATCATTAAATAGGGACACCATTAAGAAAATAGTGGTGAGAATGAAGTGCAAGTAATTAATGAATTAATTAAAGTGCTCGGCAATGATAAGGTTGTAACGGATGAATCATCTCTCGAAAAGTATGCTAGGGATTTTTGGCCATTACTAATGATGCGTGAACAAGTGTTTAATGAAAAGCCGCCAAGGCCGGCCGCAGTTGTTCTGCCAAGTAATGAGAATGATGTTGCCACGGCATTAAAGGTAATTAATGGCAATGAGAAGAAGATTCCCGTGGTCATCTATGGAGGCGGATCCAGCGTTACCGGGTCATCTGCAGGCGGAGGCTCCATAGTGATCGATATGACTGGGCTAAATAAAGTGCTTGATATCAATATTGATGACCAAACTATAACGGTCGAGGCGGGGGCTAAGCTAAGGGATGTGGAGACCAAACTAAATGAGGCTGGGCACAGCCTTAGACATGTGCCTCAATCATTCGATTACGCGACTATAGGTGGATTAATAGCCACCATGAGCTCAGGGGAATACAGTACTCTCTACGGCAATATAGAGGATATTACGCTGAACCTAGAGATAGTATTGCCAAGCGGTAAAATAACTTGGCTTCGGCGTAATACTGTTCCACGAGCATCAACTGGTCCATCGCTTAAGCACCTCTTCATCGGCTCTGAGGGATTGTTAGGCATAATAACTAAGGCAGTGCTAAGGATAGTACCATTACCTGCATTCACCATAAATGGATCATATGCATTTAGGTCCATCAATGATGGTATCAAGGCCCTTAGGGAACTCATGATCAATAGGATTACCCCCGCCATTGCTAGGCTATACGATGAGTATGAGTCAAGCATAAGGTTCGGCACTAATAAGCCAACCCTAATAATTAACTTTGAGGGATATAATGATGACCTAGTGACGCTTATGTGGAGCAAGGCCAGGGAAATAATCATGAAGCATGACGGTGAATCAACAGATGATGAATTCTTCAATTTATGGTACAAGAATAGGTTCAATATCGATGAGGAAATAGATAGAGTCAAGAAATTAGGTCTATGGTTCGATACTATAGAGGTTGCCGGCACGTGGTCAAGGCTGCCGCTGATTTACGAGGGCATCAGGAACTCCATAATTAATATTGAAGGGGTTGTGGCGGTGATGGCTCACGTATCTCACCTATATATAAACGGCGCATGCATATATTTCACGGTTCTCTTTAGGCCAAGCAATGAGGCATATTGGAAAATATGGGATGCAGCCATGGAAGCCACATTGAGGAACGGCGGCTCCATAAGCCATCATCACGGCATCGGAATCCTAAGATCGAGATGGATAAATGAGGAACTCGGCGAAGCAANNAA
>LOBW01000100.1 GCA_001516585.1 Thermocladium sp. ECH_B | reverse complement strand
TACTTGCTAAGCCTACCGAAGCTTCGACTAAGTTCCATGACTTAAGTAACTCAGCCAATTCGCCCGTTGTCATCTCATCGAGCCTCCCAGCATCCTTTATCTCCCAGCCTATTTTATACGTCATTGCAACACCGAGATTTTTAGATAATACACAAGTCCAGTTTAATCCCACTCTAACGTCCTTTACCGGTTCGTCTCTTTCTTTAGCATAGGAGATTAGGAAATCAATTATTTTACCCCATGCCAACTAGACAATGAGAACAGACCGGAACTCCGAGACTGACTCCCCAAGGCTATATGTGGTAGAAGAAGAGCCTGGCGATGGCAAGCCTAAACGACTCACTCTTCAAGTCGCAACACTCCTTATATACCTCAAGGAACAACCTCCCGAGCAACTTACTGGAATAATAAGTAGCTCCTTTAATTGCAAGTGCCTTGGCTAGTTCCTTATTACCACTAATCAATGCGTGGAGCATTAGGGCTAACAGAGCCGTTGAATAATCAGGGACGATTAGTTGTACTAGGGACTTACCATCAAGCCCATACACCAACTTCCCAAATTCACTAATCAACGCATTGGTATCAAAACCAAGCTCCATAAGCCAACCCGACCTCTCCTTCTCTAAAATTCGTTTATGAAAATCATTAATTAACTCTTCTCTTAGCCACCAAACAGCATCACTGTCGTTCATGACAGCCAAGACGGCGCCTTCACAGTTCCTCTTCTCCGTTGAATCCTCAATTAACTTGCACTCCTCATACCCATCCTCAGGCCTTATCATCCCGAAGGCAACCCTTAACGCAGACAAGTACTTACGACGCATATCATATCCAAAGGCATCAATCAACTCCTCAGGATTGACGCTAAGCTTACCCTTAAGCTCGCTGCTTAACCCACCCCTAGGACCGAGTAGGACGTTGAGCATAAGCCTAGTCAGGGCCGAGAATTGCTTAACGGCGTTCAGCACCCGCAAATGCTTCTCAAGTAGCTCGTTGATCATTTCGTAATTGCCTGTTAGGGCCAAGGATACGAGGTACTCACCAAGTGTACCCGATGCAATACTGAGATACCTAGCCGTGAGCTCGAAATGCTCCACATTAAAGGTCTCCTCGTACAACCGCCTAAACTCATTAACCAACTTTTCACCAACTAATGAGCCTTCGATAGTCTCAACACGCAATGCCCAACTACGATTAACTAGGTAGTTTTCATAGTCACCGACTTCCTTATGCTTCTCAGTAACCTCATTAATTAGTTTCTCCGCCTTGTCAAGCTCGTCGTTATCAAGCCGATAAAGCGCCAATACGTGGCTAAGAAACAATACTGCATCAAGGATTGATCTCCTAACTGCCTCCTCATCAGCCTTTACGAACCTGGATTCAATGTAGTTCATGAATTCCTCATCCCTCATTAGATCCTGAACCAACCCTCTCAACCTGCTTAGTTCCTCAAGGATCCCATTAGCCTTATCAACCACATCGATGCGTAACACCTCCTCCATAAGCCTCCTCACATCCTCATGCCTTAACGCTGGGACTAACGCATACGCCCAAGCAATGACGCCCAGGCTGGACTTGAACCTATCCAACTCAATGAGTAGGTCAGCGACCCTACTAACCGCACCCTTAACCTCATCATTATCGAAATGAACAAGGTGTAACCAAAGCAGGTTAGCGTAGGCAATTATTGCATGTACGAGGGACCAGGTATGCTCCTTAACCATACCACCATAATTATCTAAAATCTTATTCAACTCACCAAGTATGTACCTAACTATGTCACTATCGAGGTTCTCCATATTCGATGCGAGGACTAGTAGTTCGAGGTACCTATGCGGTGTCTTATCACGCAACGGTTCTAAGGCACATAGCACTAACTTAATGAGGTCTGGTGATGCAACATCTTGTATAGTGGATGCTACTATGTGTAATGCGGTGTCGGCATCGCTGGGCTTGACATCCCTGCCTAACATGGCGGCGTTGGCGATTATTGAGGCTAGCCCAAGAACATAAAAACCCTCAGCGACACAAATACCGCCCCTACCCCTGGCGATGTTAAGGATCCTATTCATCTCATCAATAGCCTCATTGTACTTATCGATGAATGCCTCGGTCGAGACACGTGTATAAGTTAGGTACCGTATTAATGGTGGGATTACGTTACCAACGAGTAGGTAATCATCAACATCGCATTCCCTTAAAGCATCACCAAGGGACTTAGCAACGTTCCCTCTTAAGCTCTCAGGTAAGATCTCGTGCCTAGGCACTGAAACACGCCCAGTTAAGGCATACCCAATGATTAATGCGGCTCTTTTCCAACACTTATTGCTGAAGACTTTTAATGTGTTTGTGAGTTTCTCGCCATAGTTACTGGCGAAGTACTTAACGGCACTGTCTACATTACTCACCTTTTCCGAGACCTCCCTCAATGACTCCATAACTACTCTTGTTTTCCAGGGCTTCAACGCATCACCAAGTTCCTTACATTCCTCACCCTCACTTACAATGCACTTAAGTAGCTTCTTAATCGCCTCCTCAATTAGGTCGTGCTGCCTATGGGCTAACCAACCCCTCAACTCCCCACCCTCGGCACCATAAAGAATCTTCGCACCTCTCTCCTCGCCAATCAACCCAACAATGCCTTGCGTCAGTATTGGATCACCGGGTCTCACTGAATCAACGAATGGCCTCCTCAATGCGAAGACCTCGACCAAGGCCTTGGCCGTGTCGGGGTCTTCATGGAACTTGAATAATCCGTTTATGTGTAGTATTATGAATGCCTCGGCTTTACCCTTGGCTTTGCTGATTAACTCCTTGATCTCACGGGCACTACAATTGTTCCTCGCCAGTTCCTCGCCGATGAGCCTAGCTATTAGTGCGTGGCCGGAGTCGAGCTTTGCTAATTCGCCGGCTAATTCACTAAGTTCCCTATCACTTAATGCACACCCGTTGGGGTTACTCTTCGTCCTCGTGTACTCCCTAATCAACTCAGCCAGGAATTCGGTGTTGATGAGTCCCTGCGAAACGTCAAGCCTATATCCCTCCAACTCATTTCTTCTTTGTTCACTCAATGCGTTGTAGACGTCGCTCGGTATTACGATGAGTGTGAGCGGTTTCGAAGCTTCGGAGCTTATCGATTTTATGACTTTCATCAAGTCCTTTATTGTCCTCTCGATGTTTGCTTGTATGGGTGCCTTCACGTCAATGTCCGCTCTCTCGTAGGCTTTGGTCGACACTGGGTCGTAGAGTATGAGCAACTTACCGAAGTGCTCGCTGAATTTCTCACCGTAGTTCTCAATGAACGTAGTAAACTCCGAGGAATTCTCCGAATCAAGCACATCAACACGTGCAACTAGCCCAATATCGCCGTTCATGAACAACTTCCAAATCTCGGCTGCGGCTAGCGTGGACTTACCAATACCCTTGGGTCCAACGACCACGACGAAGCCCTGCTTCAAAAGCCTATCCCTAACCTCGTTAACCAATTCGTTGAACCTACCTGCCCTAACGATGCTGTGGTACCCATCCTCAACCCTAACCCTCAACTCACCGTTCTCAACCTTGATGTTTGGGTAAATCCTACCTTTCGCGAACTCACCAACATCAGCCGTGACTATGACCGCACGCTCCTCCTGCCTAAACAACTCAATATTCTTCTCAAGCTTCTCAATTTCTCTCTCAATCTCCTTAACCCTCTCCTCAATCTTGTTAACCCTCTCCTCCAGCTCATCTATGCTCAAGCCCGTTATGCCCATTAGTGCCTCTTTTGCCTCATCATAACCCATCCCCATTGCGTAGGCAACCCTATAGACCAACAACCTACCCAACTCATTGAAATCAAGCCTACCATCTGGTCCTTTCACCAACAACCCCTCAAGGCTTCTCCTTAACTCAATGATCTCCTTGAGGTAGTTCTCCCCCTCATTCTTGAATGCCATGTGCGTGAGCACCGAGATGATGGCTAGGGAAGCCGCACCCAAGAGTGGGGTTAAGGCTAAACCACCAATCACGTAATTCGCGGAATTGTTCACGAACTCGCTCAAGAACCCAATAGACAACTCATCCCACTCAAGCAAGTTCTCCTTCAAACCCAAAACCTTACTCAAAGTATTAACGGCTTTGGAGTACGCATCAACCCAGTCCTTCAACACCTTCCTAGCCTCATTCTCACCCTTCTCTCTGATTAATTCGATGACCTCCTCGACAAGGCCTGGCGGTATGTACTCGGCCTTGAACCACTTAATCGTCACCTTCTTATCATCAGAGACCCCCTTGTTCCTATCATCAAAGACCGTCTTGATCAACTCCAATGCCTTACTGGCATCCGCATCGGAGGTGCATTCATTTGGCTTCTCAACGCATTCCCACGGTATGTAGTAAGCCCTGTGCGGTGAGTCCCCAATCTTCCTTCTAGCCCCCTCAACAATAGGCTTGGGAGCCCTATCACCAAGGACCCTCCTCAACTCCTCATCATCAACCCTCTCCTTATCCGCAAACTTCCCAATCAGGGTCATCCTCTTAAGAAGCCTCATAACCTTCTCACGAAGCCCCAACTCGTCCTTGGCTTCCTCATCCTCGGTCTTGGTGGTTATGCCTAGCGTGTGCTCATCGACGGTGACGCCAACACCCAGCCTGCCCTCTAGGTAATTCTCCCTGAAAAACGTCTTACCACTCCTCGGTGGCCCAATGAGAACGAACCTACCACAGTTGGTGCACCTACGAAGAACCTCACTAACCTCAACCTCATTGAAGCTCTCAAACAAATCATGACCAGAGCCACTCCCCATTAAAAGTGATATAGTTCTCAATAAATATTTAAGGCTTTGCCTATGGCTGATGAGTGTGGTGATAGTGTCGTCGTTAAGCTACAAATTCTGGGATTAACCTTCTCTCCCATAAGACTAGGGCTATGGAGTACATCATGGTGCGAATGCTCCT
>LOBW01000099.1 GCA_001516585.1 Thermocladium sp. ECH_B | reverse complement strand
GGCCTCTCTCCTTTATCGTGGATCATAATCGAGTAGCGCCCATAATGGGGCGTAACCCTCTAGACCTCGGGGAGCCCTCGCCCTCAAGGGCGGGGAGGAGGTCAATAGCTTGAATGGGACTACCATTACTGTTACCGGGCAAGCCACGGTTGATTTGCCGGCAGAGGGCGTAGCTATCTATATTACGATAAGCAATGCACAAGTATCTCCGACGCCATATCAAGCGTATCAGGAAATGGTTGATAATCTTGATCAATTCATGACCGTTCTAAACGAGTTGAATATTAACTACACCACAGGTGTTTCGCTTAATCCGGTGTATTCTCCTTCTCCGCAATATGGAGCATCCCAACAAGTAGAGGGTTATTCCGCCTCATATGAATTAAAGATCATTATGGTGAATCCTATCAATCAATCCCTAATCAGTGAGCTACTGAGCTACGCCTCAAAATATGGAGGCGTCGAGATAACCATAAACACATTCATAAATAGATCAGAATATCAGGAGGCAAGCATAAAGGCAATTGGAGAAGCGATTCAAATTGCCATGAATAAAATAGATGAGGCGGCATACACCTTGGGATACTCAAGAATACATGTAATATCAATACAAGAAAACGCGTATCCAATATATGAAACAACCCCATACCTATATGCTGCATCTGGCTCCCAATCCGTGCCCATTAATCCAAGCTCTGCATCGGTCACAGCCACTGTAACAATTGAGGCAGTAATGAATTAACCATCTCAACTATTCTACTAACTATAATCAGTTATTTTTCTTAGTGAAGTTAAGTTCCTATTTACCTTTATATACTCCAAACCATTTGTTTTAAGGTAAAAATAAGCCGATGAAGAGATATCGGGAGACACCAATATACCCCTAGGTCTCTCGCCTCGTTTCTGCGCGATATGATCAACATATCGCTTTAATTGATTAACTGCATCTGGCCCTGCTTGGGATCGCTTCACCTCAACAACGACAATTCTCCCCCTTGAATCCCTCCCCAAAATATCTATCTTGCCCACCGCAGTCTCAAATTCGCGCTCCAGCACAGTGAATCCCTGCTCTATGAAGCCGGGATTACTAACTAACCAATCAACCAAGTCAGACTCGGTGCCCACCACCTTATTATCAACATGCTCCACATCAAAGGAGCCTATAAATTCAAGCTCATGAAGTATGGCAATGACTCTCTCCCTTGGTGATGACCTAATGCTCAGCAAGGCTAAGGCATTATCCTGCAGCTCCACGTATAGTCTTGATCCCGGGGGATTCCATATGAGGGGTTTCTCTTTCTTGGATCCATGAACCATGAATGTTCCATCGGGCTTTATCATTATCAAATATGATCCAGCCTCAAGGCCGGCCTTTGCTCGCCCCTCATAATCCACACGCATAACAGCCTTAATTAACAACACTGATGAGGCGGCCCTCGCCTTGATAAACCTAGCGGCCTCCTCATTACTGGGTTTAATCAAGTAATTCTCCACAGTGAAAAACCAAGATAACCTAAGATTAAATAACCTATCGATCTGCAACAAAAATGAGTATTTCTCCTCCCCATAGAATCAATCCCACTCCTCAAACCATGAATATAATTAAGGAGGCCCCTTAATCCTCACAAAGTAAAAAATCGAAATAACCCAAATTATTATGAGGGTATTATTGATGATTAGGGATGATAATTATGTTTCTTTTATTTATTGGAGTGGCTCCATGTGGACGGTCACGCTTCTAATGGTTGCGAATTGTTTTCGTATATTAGTTTCAACATTATTTGCGGCATTGTGTGCTTCCTCTATTGAATAATTATGAGGAACCTTTATCACTATATCCACGGCATATCCATTGCCTAGATTCTTTAACTTCACATCACTTACGGTTATGCCTGAATCACTGAGCGCATTGATTATTCTACGTGCTAGGGATGGATCAACGCGATCAAGCAAGGTATTTATGGATTCCTTAATATAGTTGCCGGCTAGGTAGAGCAAGTATGATGATATGCCTAAGGCAGCCACGGGTTCTATTAATGGGATATACATCGAGAGCACTATGGTTCCCACTATCATCAATGAATCCGCTATATCCGCCGCCGCATGCTTGGCCTCCAGCATTAGAACCGGTTCATTAAGTCTTCTATGCCCAATCAATAGGTAAATCATGCGTGAAGCAACTAATGCAAGCACCATACCAACTATATAGAGGGAGACTAGGGGAGGCCTCTCTATTTGGTTTCTAATTATATCCATTACTGCCTCATATATCAAGATAGATGTTGCAACTATTATAACTATCGCGACCGTATACATGGCAAGGTACTTATACTTATAATGGCCATAGGGGTGATCCATATCTGCGGGTTTGGATGCCATGCTGAATCCCATGTAAAGCGAGAACAATATTATCGAGTCAATTGACGTGTGGAGGCCATCAGCCTCAAGGACTATGATGTTCATGCCTACGCCCGCGATTATCTCTATCAGGGATACCGATAATGCCAGGTACGTTGCATTCTGTATATACCTAGAGGGGGATGCAATCCCTGTTCTCAAGCCACCGTATCCTCGATCATCCATTTGTTCTCTTGGGTCGTGATTTCCGATATCGGATATATAAACTTTAACGCCGATGGAAAAAGCAACTACCCGGCTTGATAAAACTAACGACAAGCCTCGCCCCTTTAGGGCGGGGAGGAGGTCAGTGGCCTTAATGGCAGTATACGTATACTATACGTATACTGGACTTAGAGGATAGGAATAATATCAAGCCATGGTGTGCAAGACATGAGAATCATCATCTAATCCAATCAGTCACATGTTCAAACAATTTACTGATTCCCTCTAGGCCAACCCGTTCAGGGGCCTTGGCTAAGTGCCTCCTTTCCCCCATGCTTGGAAATATTTCCCTGAAGCCCCAACTACCCTTAATTACCTTGGGCAAATAGGCCTTAAATCCACATTTGACGCATTTGAGCTCGCCCTTGCCTGCTGACTTAAGGGCACTGCCGCATTTAGGGCATTTAGGATTACTTACTTCCGGCGCTTCATTAATGCTGAACATGGATTCCGCATATACGGCATTGTCATTGATGCCGGGTCGCCGGCCGCCGAGAATCATTACATAATTACCTATTGCTCCGCCCATACCTGTATGTCTATAAACAATAATTGAATTATTTCCCACCCTAATTAATGCATGCCCTTCTCTGCTTCTAGTTATGGAGTCTACATAGCCCCTCACGGCGGCTGCTTGATACACCTTATTTCCAATCAACGCAAAGCCAGCTCCAGTTCCTTGATTGGTTTCATAAAGTAGCCACTTAGGATTCATGCCGAGCAGAAAGGTCAACACATTAGCCATATACATGACGTGAAACGGCGAATCCCCCCTTATGCCGAAGAGCACTGGATCATTGGTGCTGGGCACTATTAATGGCCTTTCCCGATCCATGTTGGCAAACGTGAATGGCTCGGTTAACTCGCTTAGGATCCTAAGCGTATCAACATCCAGGGAAGGCCTTTCCCCATCTCGATATGATAATAACTCAAATGTGGATTCGCTTAAATCGGCCATTATTGCAGCCAAGCCGCCAATTATGCCTCGCCCGCCCCAAGTTAATGCATTAATTCTCTTAGCCACTCGCTCCGCCACTGCCCTGGGAATAACATCGCTCAATGCAGAGTAATAGAACCACCTCTCATCATTTATAGTGGACACAACTATGCCGGGACTTGTTTTGGCTCCATGCACATAGAATCTATCCACAATATCTATCCCCATTTCCAGCAATTCATGCGGGTCATCCACCTCCACTTGAACCGCGACAGCGGCGTTTCCCCTTGTCTTAAAAGGAACATATGGATTCAGCCTCACCAGCCTTGGCAAGCCAATAATGCGCTCCTCGCTTCTCGTCCTCAGGAACTCCTTCAAGAAATTATACATTACAAAGGTAGTGCACCCCTCCTCATAATCATCTGTATCATCAAAAGCTATCCAAGTCCTGATGCCCATCTCGTGATAATGCCTTGATCGCAATATAAAGATTAACTTAACTGTCCCGAGTGAGCTACCCCGCCCTTAAGGGGCTTCCCGCTTCCCCGCCCCGCCTTGCCCATCGTTATGGGTAGTGGGCGGAGCTCCACGGGCACCACGGGCGACTCCCACCCTGCATGCTTCAAGTGATTAAGAGAGGAATTATAATCGCGGTCTGCGGTCCAACCACACCTGGGACATGAGAAGACGCGATCATTCAAAGTTAAGTCGTCCTTCACGTACCCACACTTGGCGCACGCCTTCGAGGAATTCCTAGGATCCACAAAAACCACCTCCTTCCCATACTTCCCCATCTGGTACTCCACGATGCTCCTAAGCTCATGAATGGCGACGTCGTGAAGCCTCATCCTCATCTTTCTCCCAGACTTACCAATAAGCTGCTTAACGTGGATATCCTCCATCACCACGACGTCGTAATGCTCCGCAAAATACCTCCCCAATTTCATGTATAGATCCCTCCTCAGATTCGCTAAATGCTCATAAGCCCTCGCTAACTTAATTTTAGCCTTGAACCAGTTGCGGGAGAGATACCTCTTCCTAGATAGCTCCTTATGCAGCCTCCTCACCTTCTTCAATGCCTTCTCATAGGGCCTCAAGTTTGGGAGGTACTCCCCATCCGAGGTCACGAGAAGCTTCTCCACACCAACATCAATCCCCACCGCCCTTCCCAGTCCCTGGCAATTTTGGGAATTCATGGTTTTCAACAATGAACGAGACATACACTTTTCCACTCCTAGTTAATTTCACCACAACCCTCTCCACTCTATCCAGTGGGAAGTCCCTATGAATAATTAGTTTGAAGACGCCCAAGTGCGACAACCTCAGCACGAGCCTCTTCCCATTCCTCCTACTCCTCTCCCTAATCTCCCTAATGCCGAGTATCCTCCAACCGCTCTGCGGATAAACCAAGCTATAGTACTTGTGGGGTTTCTTTTCCCTCGGGAATCTTGCAAGCCCATCGAAAAAGCGCTGCCTAGCCTCATAGTATCTGTCGGCGACTTGTTGAACTACCTGTGAGTATAATTGTTGATAC